>CAZHPX010000105.1:0-5478 GCA_964534785.1 uncultured Desulfobulbaceae bacterium
AAAAAATTAATAAGTTACGCTGTCTTCTGCGAAGAACGTTGGGACAGCAGTGATTATCCATATTATTCACCAGAGATAATCCTGATCCGCACTTTTTCGCTCTTCTTTCTCTTGGGCAGGGTAACCACCAGTATTCCATTGGAATAAACCGACGATACCCGATTGACATCTATAATAGCCGGCAGTGCGACAGTTCGGTCAAATGGCCCCAGTTCAATCTCCAACTGATGTATGCAGGCAATGGACGGCTGGGACGGAAGTCGGCGCAACCCATTTATCCGTACCTGACGCTCATCGGCAACAACTGCCATGGATTCTTGCTTTACCCCGGCAAGATCAACATACAGGTAGAGTTCTTTTTCAGATTCATATAAATCCACCGGGGGCTGCCAGCCACCAGTTTTATACGGCATCATCCGGGCAAGGGACATATTACGCAGCATACGCCCTGTCCGTTCCATCTCTTCAAGTTCGGCAATCAATTTTTTGCTGAAAGGATCCATTGTACCCTCTGCTGTTTACCGTCTAAATCAAACAAACAATCTTAAAAGTAAAAAGATTCCTATCTTTAATCACTCAAAATTTCCTGTTCAACATTCGATATTAAATTTTCAAGATTTTATAACTCCAGCTTGACCCTGTTGCTGAACTCGTAACCGTTGGCTGCCAAATCATAGTCCATGCGTCCGGCCCGCAGAGAAAACCCTGGGCCTGTGATAACAACCGGGGCAGGACTGATCAGCATTTTTAGAGCATCATAATAATGCAGCAGGTCTGTTCGCAGCTCTTTCCCTGCCACAGGCTTACGGACAACAACATTATCTTTAAGAGTCAGGTGCCTTTCGTCAATAAAATATGAGCCTCGATCACTAATGATAATAACCGGCTCATCCTTTCCCTTGTAAAGAGCATGAACCATAACCAGGCCAAGCTGCCGGTCGCTGTCACCGGTATGAGCCTGCTCTGCGGTTATCTTCCATTCTTCTCTACCCTGGTTGGTGATGGTTATTACTATTTCATCCATGACGAAATGCTGCTCATCTTTTCCTGCCACCACCGGCTGGCCGAGATTGAAATCTCCGCGGGGCTCAAGAAATGCAGTCAGCGAAGGTTTCCAGAGAGGACTGGTCAGCCAGATGAGAAGC
The DNA here is from genome assembly GCA_964534785.1 of uncultured Desulfobulbaceae bacterium. Classification (GTDB taxonomy): domain Bacteria; phylum Desulfobacterota; class Desulfobulbia; order Desulfobulbales; family Desulfobulbaceae; genus DRLX01. Next base: position 1,146 of record CAZHPX010000105.1, read on the forward strand.
GGAATTAACCAAAGCAGGTTGCGGGGATTTTTCATGTTTAAAAATTTTATCGTAAGTGATCACGGGATTAGTAACCTGTGATTTCATGACCTCATGTCTTGTAAGTGATAAGGGAGTACCGTGGTGCCCCCTTATCACTTACACTTATATCCGGTATAGTCTGCCAGCAGACCGGCAAGCTCACCTCTTCCATCTAAAATAAGTTCGCATAATTCCCGCACTGCCCCGGCACCACCACTGCGGGTACAGACATAATCAACCCGCTGCTTCACTTCCATAACACCGTTTGCCGGGGCTGCTGAAAGACCAACCTTACCAAGCAGGGGAAGATCAAGCCAGTCATCGCCCATGTAGGCTATTTGCAGGGGACGAACTTTAGCTTTTCCAAGAATATCTTCATAAGCCGATATTTTATCCCTGTATCCCTGATAAATATGAGTACATCCAAGTTCCTCAGCCCTTCTTTTAACCAGGGATGAACTGCGGGCAGTGATAATGCCGGTTTCCACTCCGCTTTTTCTGATCAGAGCAAGCCCGAATCCGTCCTGGGTGCTAAACCCTTTCCCTTCGCCGCCGTCCTGGGTATAAATAAGGGTGCCATCGGTGAGGACACCGTCCACATCAAGAAGCAGCAGTTTTATATTTTTTGCCCGATTAAGTACAGAGAGCCATTCTTCACTGCGAACCACCGGCTTGCTTTTCTTAATTGCCCGGTTCCGCAGGCCTTCAGTTATTTCACAATCGGAAGGATAACCACCCTCGGATGAAGAGCATTGATTACTCATCATCTCCCTCCACAGCCCTTTTTATTTTGAGTAACTGCTTAAGCAAGCTCTCCACCTCTGCAAGGGGGAATGAGTTGGGACCATCACAGAGGGCATTATCTGGGTCGGGGTGTACTTCCATAAACAACCCGTCTATACCTGCTGCCATGGCAGCCCTTGCCAGGGGCGGGATAAATTCCCGTTGTCCTCCTGAGCTTCCTCCGGCTCCGCCGGGAAGCTGGACGGAATGGGTGGCGTCGTAGATAACCGGACAACCCATGGCCCGCATGACCGGCAAGGCCCGCATATCAACAACAAGGTTGTTATAGCCAAAACAACTTCCCCGCTCGGTGAGCATCAATTTTCTGCCACCGCTGTCACGGATTTTGCCAACAGCATTTGCCATGTCCCAGGGGGAGACGAATTGACCTTTTTTAAGGCTGATGGCTTTCCCTGACTTTGCTGCCGCAACGAGGAGGTCGGTCTGGCGACAGAGAAAGGCCGGTATTTGAATAATGTCTAAAACCTCCCCAGCAACAGTAACCTGACCCGTATCATGAACATCTGAAATTACAGGTACATCGGCTTCACCTCGTATCCTGCCAAGTTGTTCAATGCCCTTTTTTAAGCCCGGACCACGAAAAGATGTAAGAGAAGTTCGATTAGCCTTGTCATATGAAGCCTTAAAGACATAGGAGATACCAAGGCGGCCACAGATGCTTTTCATTTCCCGGGCAATCTCCATACCAAGTTCTTCTGATTCCAGGGCACAGGGACCCGCCATCAACAGAAGCGGTTGACCGGGACCAACCGTGTACGGCTGGTTTGGAGTGCTGACAATTACAGAGTCCATAGCTGTTTACCGGGATTTTTTGCCGGTTAAGGCAGCATTGATAAAAGACTGAAAGAGAGGATGGGGCTGCATTGGTTTTGATTTGAATTCCGGATGAAATTGACAGCCAAGAAACCAGGGATGATTTTTTATTTCTATAATCTCAACCAGTTCCCCGTCCGGTGAAGTTCCGCTTATGACCAGAGAGGCCTCTTCCAACTGTTTACGAAACCTGTTATTGAACTCGTAACGATGACGGTGTCTCTCGTTTACTTCTTTTTTATTGTAAGCAGCACTGGCTATGGTTTTTTCTGTAATTACACAGGGGTACGAGCCAAGACGCAGAGTTCCCCCCATATCAGAGTTTTCATCCCGCACCTCAATTTTCCCTGTGCGGAAATCAAACCATTCTTTCATCAGGTAAATAACCGGTTCCGGTGTATCAGGGTCAAGCTCCGCGGAATGGGCCTGTTTCAAACCGGCAATGTTGCGGGCAAACTCAACAACCGCCAACTGCATTCCTATACAGATACCAAAAAACGGGATTTTGTTTTCCCTGGCATAGGTAATGGCAGTTATTTTCCCCTCCATGGCCCGGCTGCCGAACCCGCCTGGAACCAGGATACCATCACATTCTTTAAGGAGTTCGGCAGCGTTACCTTTTTTAAGATCATCAGCGGCAATATATTTAAGCTCAACTTTGCTGTCATTGGCAATTCCGCCGTGAACAAGGGCTTCATGGAGACTTTTATATGCCTCTTTCAGCTCCACGTATTTACCGGTGATGCCTATGGTAACTGTATGTTTCGGGTGTTTTATCTTGTCAACCAGCTCTTCCCAGGGACGGATATCGGGAGCACCTGTCCATATGCCTAACTTTTCAAGAATCCTCTTATCAAGTCCTTCTTCATGAAATTTTAAAGGTACCTCGTAAATTGATTCAACATCGATGGCAGTAACAACTGACTCCGGTTCCACATTACAGAACAGAGCTATTTTGCTCTTTACTGTCGAAGTAATGGGTTGTTCGGTGCGGCACATGAGAATATCCGGTTGGATACCGGAAGATAATAACTCTTTAACCGAGCGCTGGGTAGGTTTGGTTTTAATTTCCCCGGCTGTTTTTATGTAGGGCAGAAGAGTAAGATGAATAAACAGGGAATAATCCCGGCCAAGCTCACTGCGTAACTGACGAATTGCCTCGATAAAGGGCAACCCTTCGATATCGCCAACCGTGCCGCCGATTTCAATAATTGCCACATCCACAGAACCGTCAAGCTGAAGAACCGCCTCCTTGATCTCATTGGTGATATGGGGAATCATCTGCACCGTGCCACCAAGATATTCCCCCCGCCTCTCCTTGGTGATAACCGAATAATAGATACGACCGGAGGTATAATTATTATTCCGGGTCATGACCGCATTGGTAAACCTCTCGTAATGGCCCATGTCAAGATCGGTTTCAGCACCATCATCAGTTACATATACTTCACCATGCTGAAACGGGTTCATGGTGCCGGGGTCGACATTGAAATATGGGTCAAGTTTCTGAAAGGTTACAGTCATTCCCCGGCACTCAAGCAACGATCCAATGGCAGCCGCAGCAAGTCCTTTACCAAGAGAAGACAGCACCCCGCCGGTTATAAAGATAAATTTTGTTTTTCTGCTTGGTTCTGTTGCCATTTTTTTTATCAGGTTATTAGTTCAAACATTTTATGGTTAGATGCTTTTTGGTCAAAGGCAATTACTGAGCTGCAACCTTGCTCGTGAGCAGATTGGGCAATAAGGATATCTGATAAATCATTCGTACAGGTGCGTGCATTTTGGACAAATTTCTGTAACGAAGGTTGCTGATCAAATTTGAGAACAGGCATTAACAGAAGGTCACTTAATGACAATAAAATATCTTCCCGTGATATATCGTATACCGAGTCAAGAACCCAAATCAACTCCAAAATCACAAGTAATGGTACAAATAGTTCTCGCTTTTCCGTTTCGATTCTTTTAAACATTTTGTAAACTTTATCGGTTTGAACTTTATCGTCACCAATCAGAAAACGGACAAGAATGTTTGTATCTATCCCTTTCATGAAAATTTGTCTCTAATTTTGTTCCGAATTGCATCGTTTATATCTTCAACGCTGATAGCACTTCTTTCAGCTTTATATAATCTGCAAAAGACCTCATCAACTTTTTTGGACACAGGTCTGATTACAGCTTCTCTTTGCTCTGTTACAATAATTTCAATCTTGTCCCCAGCATGAAGCCTTAAAGACTCTCTAACTTTCTTGGGGATCGTCACCTGCCCCTTGGTGGTGAGCGTTGCCAACGACATAACAAAAACCTCCTTACTTTATAGTTTAATCTTACTTCATTGTAAGGATAACGCCTGTTTATGTCAAGCAAAGAAAAGCAGATCAGTAAACCAGGAGCCTGCCGAGAAAGCATCCGGGGTGATACGGAATATTTATAAAATGCATGACCTTGAAAACTACCCTTTGCAATGAAATGATATCTACTTCACCCAGTCGCCCTTCCCCCTTTTCCCTGAAAAATGTGCGAAGATTTATAGCATTTCGTGTTTTTTTCAACTCCCGCTTCTATTACCCTGTTTTTACAATTCTTTTTCTTGACTATGGCCTGACCCTGGAACAGTTTGCCCTGCTTAATACAGTCTGGGCTGCAACCATTGTCCTTGCGGAAGTGCCATCCGGGGCATTGGCGGATATGATCGGCA
>CAZHPX010000106.1:0-5447 GCA_964534785.1 uncultured Desulfobulbaceae bacterium
CTGGTTCTCTTGATAATTATCGTGCACAGGGGGGGAAAGAAGTGGCTATGACCGATTTTTTCCCCCGTTCTAATCCACCTGAGGGTATTACTGCAGACCAGGATTTTCTGGCGGCTGCTTTTAAGTTAAGCAAGGGTGAGCTTAGTTCACTGATTGAGCTGAATAAGGGCTATGCGGTAATTTTTGTCCAGGATATGCTGCCGCCCCGGATTCCGGAGCTTGCATCTGTAAGGGAACAGGTTGTTAAAGACTATCGCCGGGACAAAGCGGTTGAACTGGCCAGGGAAGCTGCGATTGTACGGTTGGCGAAAGCCCGTGAAGCCGGAGTGCTGCTGGGAGATGATGTTCGGGAGCTGGAGTATATCAAGAGAAGTGTACCCCAGGCTGCCAACCTGCCTGGGCAGGTGATAGTTGATGCATTTGATTTACCACCGGGGCAGAGGTTTCCCGATAAGCCGGTGGAGATAGGAAACATGTTTTATATTTATGAAGTTCGTGATCGTCGCAGTAACCCCGAGGCATTTACTGATACGGAAAAAGTGCAGCTTCGTTATCAACTATTGGAAACAAAGAAAGATAGAATGATAGATAACTGGCTTGTCGGGCTGCAGGCAGAGGCGAAGATATGGATTAATCAACAGGTAGTGTTGAACAGGTAAAACAGGTAAGAGGGGACTAGTCGTTTTCGTTTGATTTTCTGTTTTTGGTGTTTGTTGTGTACGCCCTGCAAGCTGTATTCAACTCCTCTGCATTGCAGGGGAGTTTCTTGTTTTGCGGGCTGTTTTTTATGCGGCATATTGTTGTTGCCCCCCTGCTTCAGGTCATCTCTATCCAATTCTCAATCATAAAATCCTCGATGTTAGTCTACTGCACCTGCGGTTTTATTAAATCGGATTGACCATACCTGAATCAGGGCGTGAATTCCAAATACTTAGGGCCTGTTGGAAAATAAATGTAACAATATATTGTGCCGATTTTTTGTTCATTTTCAAGACGTAAAAAGTGACGCATAGTTGGACTACGTGGCACTTTTTGCAACGCAGAAAATGGGCAAAAAGGCAAGCAAGATGTTACAGTTATTTTTTTAACAGACCCTTATTTATTTACATCTCCTTTAAAACGTAATAATGGCATAATATAAATGATGAGCGTACCTGAATTTGAACAGGAAAAAGAAGAAGAACATTTTAAGTGGCCCCAGGAGCTGGAACCTTTTGACAAGTATCTGCTCCAGTGTATCGCTATTATCTATGAACCGGTTTCGGTTTCTTTTCTGGGTAAATGTATTGGTCTGGCTGGTCGTTATCGTCCGGGTTTTGAGGAAATAAAGAAATCTATTGCCGGGTTGCGTGAGAAGGGCTTAATAGGCAGCCAGAATCAGTGTCCCCTTGAACTTGCGGAAATACTTCTGCGTGAGAGTCAGCAGCAGGGATGGTTTGAAGGTTTTGCCATGATTGTTGAAAAGAATGCTCCGGTTTCTTACTCATATGGCAAGTGGGCAACCCGGTGCTGGCGTGGATTAAGGCAGTTTCGTATTGCTGTCTGCACCAGGGACTTTGATAAACTTGACGAGAGTCAGCAGTTTTTCACTGACCATTGCCGGGAAAGACTTGCCGTTGAACCACCTGCTGTGCTGATGACTGCCCGTCCCTTTGATGGACAGTGGTTTGGCAGTCTGCCTGGTTCAATGCAGTTTTTTCTTCTTGATCAGTTGTTCAGGCACGCCATTGATACTCTCAGTGATTTTCCGGAAATAATCAGCTATCTTGAAAATGAAAATGGACTTACGGTTTTATCCATTGAACAGGTACCTTTTCATAGAATGTTAGCCGGGTACTATCTGCTTCAGGGTCGGTTTGGCGAGCTTAACAGCCTCCTTGAGTGTCATGGCGATTCATTTCAGGGCACGGGGTTTGCCGGGGTAAAGGCGTTTCTTTGTGATGAGCTTGATTTGGCCTTGGAGCTGTTTGACCGGGATATTGAGCAGTTAGGTCAGTATTCAGACCAGAAAGTTACCTTTTTTTTCGGCATAACTGGTTTGTTTTGTATCCTTGCTCTTTTGGATAGAAACAGGGACGGAGACAGACAAACCATCCTCATGGCAGTGGCAACTGTACTGTCCGGGTGCAGGGGATGCCCGGAAGAGGTTCCGTTTCGTTTTCTCGATGCCTTTGTCCGTTCCGCCCGGGGCGAGATTCCTGATATGATGTATCTGACCAGATGTATGGAGGATGATAATCGCAGCCTTACGGTTTTTTTCTCTGTACTTTCGCTTTACTGGATGGGTATTGAAATCCCTGTTAGTTTCCAGCAAAATCTGGCAAGGCTGTATCAGCAGGCCGATCGTAGTGGTTTTCTGTGGGTTGCCATGGAGGCCGCCGAGTTGTTGTCTGTTATTGATGACGAGCGGTATGGCGTTCTCAAGGAGCGAGCCGGGAAGTTACGCAAAGATTTACAATGCCGCACCATAGTTCATCTCATTTCCCCCGGTGATTCCTGGAAGCATAGCCTTCAGGAACTTATTTCTGTGACGAGAAAAGCAAAGGCACTGGAAAATACTTCCCGGTTGGCATGGCTTGTCAGGTTTGCAAAAAATAATAATACCCTGCAGCTTGTGGCAAGAGAACAGAAAAAACAGGTAAGCGGAAGCTGGAGCCGGGGCAGAGTAATTTCCTTGAACCGGCTGGTTGAAAAGGAAGGACTGGATTACCTTTCTGACCAGGATTTAAAAATTTGTGTCACCCTTGTCCGGACCGGCGAGTCGGGAGTACGCAACGGTGGCTATGTTTTTGACATGGACAGTACCTTGCTGGCTCTTGTTGGACATCCTTTTGTTTTTCTGGAAAAATCACCATCCACGCCGGTGGAAATAGTTGTTGGAGAGCCGGAGCTGTTTGTTGAGTCGCAGGGAGATAATCTCTTTATTCATTTTGTCCGGGATATCGGTGATGGCAGGGTGGCAGTCTGGCAGGAAACTCCAACCCGGTATCTTGTTGCTGAAATTACAGATGAACACCGCCGGGTTGCCTCAATTATCGGCAGGGACGGCTTGCTGGTACCGGTTGTCGCCAGTGGCCAACTGCTTGATGTCATTGGCAATATTGCCTCATTTATGACTGTTCATTCATCCATTGATATTGATTCTGGTGATCAGGATATATCGATTGTAACAGCAGATCCAACGCCCCATATTCATATCATTCCCTATGGCAGTGGTTTTCGTCTGGAAATGTTTGTCCAACCTTTTTCTCATTGCGGCCCGTACTTAAAACCAGGTGCTGGAGTTGCCAACCTGGTCTCGGAGGTTAAGGGCAGACGGATGCAGACCAGGAGAAATTTGATGCTGGAGGAGGAAAAGGCAAGAGAAGTTGAGGAGAGCTGTCCCATGCTGGATCTGGCCATTGATCTTGAACAGGAAAATGAACGGGAATGGCATCTGCTTGACCCTGAGGAATGTCTGCAGGCCCTGCTGGAACTTGAAGAAATCAGGGACAGAGTGGTTCTGGAGTGGCCGGAAGGTGAAAAAATTGCGGTTCGCCGTCAGGTTGGGGTGAATCAACTGAACTTGAATATTCGTACCAGTCAGCAGAACTGGTTTTCCTTAAACGGACATTTGCAGGTCGATGGGGATGAGGTAATCAGACTTAAATCACTGCTTGATCAGGTGAAAAAATCGCGGAGCCGTTTTGTTCCCATGGGGAATGGCCAGTTTCTTGCTTTAACCCAGGAGTTTCGTGACCGGCTGGAAGAGTTGATTCTTTTTGGTGAAGAACGCTCTGGTAATGATGGCATATTCGTTCACTCTCTTGCTGCCCTTGCACTTGACAAGTTGACCCAGCAGGCACAGACCACGGTGGATGATGTCTGGCGGCAGAGGTTACAGGCAATCAATGATTCCCAGGAGTTTGTTCCTGAGGTTCCCTCAACCCTTCAGGCCGAACTGCGGGATTATCAGGTGGAAGGGTTTGTCTGGATGATCCGTCTGGCAAGAGCTGGTATAGGGGCATGTCTTGCCGATGACATGGGTCTGGGCAAGACTCTGCAATCCATAGCGGTTATTCTTTATTTTGCCGGTGAAGGACCAACCCTGGTGGTTGCTCCGACTTCGGTCTGCATGAACTGGGAGGAAGAGGTCAATCGTTTTGCCCCGACTCTTAAATTACATATGTTTTCCGGTCAGGACCGGGAAGAGGTGGTCAAGGGGCTTGGCAGGTATGATATTCTTATAACCAGCTACACCCTGCTTCATCAGGAGATTGAACTGCTTGAGAAAATTGAATGGCAATGTGTTGTCCTTGATGAGGCCCAGGCCATCAAAAACGCTGCGACCAAGCGATCCCGAGCCGCCAAGCGGCTTGATGCACGGTTTCGCCTGATCACCACCGGTACTCCCATTGAAAATCATCTCGGTGAGTTATGGAATCTTTTTTCTTTTATCAATCATGGGCTGCTTGGTTTGTATAAACAGTTTAACCGCAGATTTGGTATTCCCATTGAAAAACAGCATGACCGTAAAGCCCGCTTGAAATTGAAAAAGCTGATTCGCCCCTTTATGTTGCGACGGATTAAATCGCAGGTGCTTGAAGAGCTGCCGCCACGAACGGAGATAAATTTACAGGTGAAAATGAGTTCTGAAGAGCGAAACTTTTATGAAGCTCTTCGCCGGCAGGCCATTGAAAATATTGAGGGGAGTGTCGAAAAAACAGGGAGGCACCTGCGTATTCTTGCTGAAATAATGAGGCTCCGGCGAGCCTGCTGTAATCCACGCCTGATAAGTACTGATATTGATATTCCCTCCAGCAAACTCCAGGTATTTGCCGAGATTACCGAGGAGCTGTTGGATTCCAATCATAAAGCCCTGGTGTTCAGCCAGTTCACCGGCCATCTGGCTCTGATCAGGGAATATCTCGATAAACAGGGGATTGAATATAAATATCTTGACGGGTCAACTCCGGTAAGAGATCGGCAGGATCAGGTGGTGAGGTTTCAGGCCGGTGAGGGAGACCTTTTTCTTATCAGCCTCAAGGCTGGAGGTTTGGGCTTGAATCTTACTGCTGCGGATTATGTTATCCATATGGATCCATGGTGGAATCCGGCGGTGGAGGATCAGGCCGCAGACCGGGCACACCGGATAGGACAGAAACGACCGGTAACCGTTTACCGGCTTGTGGTTGCCGGTACCATTGAAGAGAAAATAGTTCGTCTCCACCGGGAAAAACGAGATCTTGCCAATTCTCTGCTTGAGGGTTCCGATGTCACCACCCGTATCAGTGCCGATGAACTGCTTGAGCTTATCCGTGGTATGTAAGAATAGTTAACATAGATTAATTTTTTGCGATATTTTCTAATTGATTCCATGAGCGAATATTCTGCTGGCCCTCGTTCCCACGCTTGTGGAGAAAGCCCGTCAGAGGCTAATTTGATTGCTCTGATGAGCTCCGGTGCGT
>CAZHPX010000107.1:0-5433 GCA_964534785.1 uncultured Desulfobulbaceae bacterium
GACGAAAGACAGGACATTTATACCCATTGAATATATTTCAACACCGATTATCGAAAATGGCATAATCACCGGTGCCGTAATCGTTTTTCATGTTCAACAGGTTGACAATAATAACAAAAACAGATTGTCTGCCGTTACTCCTCATATACGGAGAAGTACCTCATGATTGAAGTTAATGCCCGGAAAACAGCCATTCTCATTGTTGATGACGAGGAAAGTCTGAGGAGTACTTTTCAGTTTTTTCTTGAAAACGAGGGGTATAACCCTGTTACTACTGCTGCTGATTTTAAAGAAGCAATTCAGGCGGTCAGGTACTGTTCTTTTGACCTGATAATCAGCGACATCGTTCTTGAAGGACAATCGGGGATAGATTTTCTGCGAAAAATAAGACAGATGGGGATTGACTGTCCGGTGGTCATGATCACTGGTTATCCGAATGTGGAAACTGCTGCGGAAGCTGTACGCCTCGGAGCCTTTGATTACCTGCCCAAACCTGTGGAAAAAGAATCTCTTTTAAAAACCGCACGCCAGGCCTTACAGCAGAGACGCCTGGAAAAAGAAAAAACCAGGGCTGAACAGGAACGGGAACGATATCGTTCTGTGATTGAAACTGTATTCAACAGTGTCAGTGATGGGATTATCACTGTTGACAATAATTTTGATATCATCGAGATGAACCCGGCAGCAAAAATTATTATCAAGGAACTGGCTCCGGACGCTTTTGAACAGAACTCCATAACCCACCTATGCGGGAAAGAGGAATTTAAATCTTTAAAAACCAATATCACCCAGGCATTACAGAATAATAAAACGAGAAAAGAACAACGGTTTGAATGTTTGCCTGCCCATGGGGGTGAAGAAAAAAAGGTAATAAGTGTCTGCAGTTCACCGCTCAGAGACGGAGCAGGAGGTATTGAGGGAGTTGTAATGGTACTTCGGGATGTTTCCCCTGTCCGTCTTATCGCCAAACATGGGAAAAGAAGTCGTTTTCACAGGTTTATTGGCCGTAGTGATACCATGCAGGCGGTTTACACCATGATTGAAGATGTTGGCCGGGTTGATCTTGCCGTTCTGATCACAGGAGAGTCTGGAACAGGTAAAGAGCTTGCGGCTGAGGCCCTGCATCTTGAAAGCCATCGCTGTAAACGGACCATGGTGAAAGTAGACTGCACTTCAATTCCGGAGAATTTGTTGGAAAGCGAGTTGTTTGGTCATAAAAAAGGCTCTTTCACCGGTGCTGACCACGACTGGATGGGACGGATTCTCCAGGCAGATGGAGGGACGCTGTTTTTGGATGAAATTGGCGATATTTCTCCCATGACCCAGCTCAGGCTGTTGCGTTTCCTTCAGGAAAACACCTTTTATCCGGTTGGCAGGGATACCCCGATCCAGGTGGATGTTCGGGTGATTGCCGCCACAAATGTGAATCTCAAGGAAAAAGTGCAGGTCGGGGAATTCCGCGAAGACCTCTATTTCCGTCTCCGGGTAATTGATGTTATGCTGCCGCCCCTGCGGGAACGGGGAGAAGATGTTATTCTTCTGGCCAACCATTTCATTAACCTGATTGCAAAAAAGATAAACAGACCCATCAACGGCATGTCTGATCAGGTTGCCGACCTGCTCCTTCATTACTCCTGGCCGGGTAATGTAAGAGAGTTTGAACATGTCATGGAGCGAACCTGTGTACTATGTCACGAGTCTACCATTGTCGCAAAACACCTGCCCGATGAAATAGTTAACTGGCAGAATAATCAGTACCATGAAAAGCAAAAACAGGTTAATTCTCCATTTTCCTCACCTCCGTCACCACCCTTCATGCCGTCCCCAATGCCAGCCATCCCGTTTGAAGATATGCCTGTTACAGAGCGAATTGTTTTCGCCCTTACCAAAACCGGCGGCAACAAGGCTAAAGCTGCCCGTCTCCTTGGAATTGACCAGACAACCCTGTACCGGAAGATCAGGGAACTTCACCTTGATTTGTCCAAACTGGATATTTGATAGATATGATTTCGCGAATTGATATTTCTGTAAAACCGGAAATTCCAACAATCATGGCCATCGGCGGCTCCGATCCGACCGGAGGAGCAGGAATACAGGCCGACCTGAAAACCATAACAATGCTCGGTAAATACGGAGCAGCAGCCATAACTGCCATAACCGTTCAGAACAGCCATGGCGTTGAACATATTGAGCTATTATCCCCGGATTTAATCAGCAGACAGGTACAGGCTGTGCTTGTAGACCACAGGGTGACTCATATTAAAATCGGCATGATCGGCTCCGGTTTAATTGCCCGTTCCCTTGGGGACTGCCTCTCTGATTTTACCGGTGAGATGATTTATGATCCGGTGATGAAAGCCACAACTGGTCACTCCCTGTTGAAGGACGAGGGGGGGGAACTTATAAAAGAACACCTCCTGCCGCTGGTGAGCGTCCTGACCCCCAACCTGCCGGAATTGTCCAGTTTGACGGGGGAAACAGTAACAGGAAATTGTCCGGAAGAAATAAAAATAAAAATCAGAGTGGCGGCACAGAGATTATTCCGGCAATACCCAAATCTGAACTGTATCGTCGTCAAAGGGAGACATGGCCACATCGTAAATAATATTCTGAGCGACACCTGTTTCCTGAAAGATACCAACAACGAAATTACAGCTAATCATCAATATATCCACTCCGTCAATACTCATGGAACCGGATGTACCCTGGCATCAGCATTTGCTGTCTGTCATAGTGAAACTGACGATTACAGTGAATCTTTTATAGACAGTGTGAGCTTTGTCCAGCGACTGCTCTCCCGCAGTGCCGCCCGAACAGTTATCCTGAATCCCGGCGGGAAAGGGCCGATGCTACATATGAATGGAACTTGACAGAGTTGATACCCGTGTATCAATCTCTGCCAGTTGAACTCTTAATAGATTCTATCTTGATGAGGTGGTCGGTTGAACAGGAAGGACCACATCCTGTGTGAACATGGTTGTGACCGGGAGCTGTTGAACAACTCTCATCATGGCATCCACATCCTTCTCCTGAACCGGTGAACCATCCTTTTATAATTGCAGATAAAGGTTTAACAGAAAGTATTATCAGGGTAAAAGCCGCCGTCACCATGAGCCATTCCGGGAAAACCTCTCCTGCCTGTCCAATAACGGCAACAGCACTTATGCCAAGCAGGATATAGACATAGTCAACCGCCAGGCCGCATAAAACGGCAATTACTACTATACAGACAAGATAAATAACTGTAGCTCGTTTACCCAGAATTGAGATTAACACGGCAAGAGAAGTAACATTGGTTGCCGGGCCGACCAGCAGGAAGACCAGGGCCGTGCCGGGGCTTACCCCTTTAAGAATAAAGGCCGCAGCAATGGGCGTTGAGGCGGTGGCACATATATAAAGAGGTACCCCGAAAGCGACCATTAACAGCATGGAAGAAAGGCTGCCACCAAGATATTGACCAATCATCTCATCGGGAATCAAAACTGTTATTATACCTGCTGCCAATATTCCGATAAAGAACCATCCTGCCAGGTCGTTCCAGATATCTGTAGCTGCGTATTTAATTCCGACAATCAGTTTTTCCCGGAAACCGTGATGTTTTTTGTGGGTTTCAGGCGGACAGTCCATCCCGTCACAACAGCTATCCACCGGACATGACATGTCAATTCGTTCGGCAGTAATCGGTTTGGGAGGACTGAAGATATTTTCAGTTATACCGGCTACAAACGCGGATAAAAAAGCGGCAACTGGTCTTGCCACCGTCATTATTGGATCAAGCAATGCCCAGGTAATGGAAATGGAGTCAACGCCTGACTCTGGAGTTGAGATCAGAAAGGCAGTGGTTGCACCATTATTGGCCCCCTGTTTTTTAAGTGAGGCAGCAGCAGGCAGTACCCCGCATGAACAGAGTGGAATCGGAACTCCCAGTAAAGCTGCCTTGAACACGGAGCTGAAACGACCCGACCCGAGCTGGGCAGCAACAAAAGCCGGAGATAAATACACTTTGAGAAGTCCGCCAACCAGTAACCCGAAAAGGATATATAATGAAGACTGAACAAGAATTGTCCAAGATTGTATTAAAATACTCTGAATAAAGTCCAACATGATAATAATCTCCTGAGTGCTCAGAACTGTAATATTTAAAAGTGGTTACCAGTGCTTCACGGAGTCTGCGAGCGTAGACTCCATGTGGGGCTGGTGAACGATTACAGATAATTTACTCTTCCCTGATGTGAATCAGGGCGACTTCAATCAGTTGATAAATATGTTCATCATTGAGCTGGTAATACAGTACAGGTCCCTGCCTTCTGGCAGAAACCAGCTCAAGTTGACGGAGATGACGGAGCTGGTGGCTGACCGCTGATTCCGTAACTTCAAGAAAAGCCGCTATATCGCAGACACACATCTCTTCTTCAAGCAAAGCATGGAGAATCCGCAACCGGTTTTGATCGCCCATTGCCTTGAACAGTTTGGACAACCGGTCAATTTCCCGCCTCGGCAACTGGTGTTCCCTTGCCCGGAAAACCCGATCTTCGTGAATGCAGCGAAAGTCACATTTTTCCTTGTTTAGCTCTATGTTTTTCATGGATAATCCTCTTAAACGATATTTATTATAACCTTAAATAATGAGGTCGTCCCCGACATTCAAATATTGATACAGGCATATCCGGAGCTTCCCTGTGCCCGCTTAGCTGCCGTGTCGGCTTAATTGGTTCTGTGTTTGATGTAAACCCCAAAAATGGGAATCCCATTGGGTATGGCCCGCCTGTAATATTTAAAAAGGAAACTATAAGAAGCACTGCCAAATATTTACAATGCCGTGGTTTTGGTAGTACTCTAACATAAGCCGAATATTTACGTTTACAGAGGGGTGAAATGCTCAATTCAGTTCTCAGTATTCGGACAATGATATGATGAGATGAGATGACCGCATAACGATTGCAAATTTATACTTAACAGAAAGAAAACAGCATGTCTATGAAAAATATGAGCATATGAGCACTTGTTCACATGTAAATGCAGAGCAGTTCAATTCTATTACCGAGTTTGTGGCCATGCGTTTTATTTCTCAAAAAATAATGATAAGAGATAACAAACGGATTGATATCTCAATAAGATATTGACAAATTACCTGTCAAGAGATATGCATGTTTTCGTCATGGTCATGACTGTTTATTTATCATGGTTATCCGAAATCCGGCTCTCACTCGCTATTGAAAGAATCCGGCACTCACTATTTGCGTATCGGGATCATGCATTTTAACTTCGACATTCAATCTGCCCGCAGGGCATCATGTTTTATACTGGTTTAACAAGTTAAATTGAATATCGAATATCGAACAGGTAAGCGTAGACTTCGAGCGGAGTCTCCGCTTACCTGTTCGATATTCGATATTCTCTTTTTAAAACCTGCCCGAAGGGCATTATGTTCAT
>CAZHPX010000108.1:0-5398 GCA_964534785.1 uncultured Desulfobulbaceae bacterium
GCAGACCTTCACGGGGACCGGCATAACGCATATCCAACGGATAACCGGCATTGATGACATTATCTTTAACAAAATATTTGTCGATCAAAATCTCAATGGCCTGAACCCGAACATCAGCAGGAATATCACCTGGCTTCAGGTTACCAATCAGAGAATGGATTATAACACCATCACAAGTCTCAACTGCTACTTTAGCGAGATATTCATGGGAACGATGCATGGGGTTACGGAGCTGAAGAGCTGCAACATTTGACCAGCCGCGTTCTTCAAACATCTTTCTGGTCTCAGCAGGGGTGAGATAAATTCCAGGGTATTCTCTCGGATATCCACCCTGAGAGAGGACTTTGACAGGACCGGCAAGATTGAACTCTTTCTGATTAAAGACCATAATAACACCAGGATGATCGTCAGGAGCAATCTTCCAGAAATTATCACCTTCAGACTCTTCACCTTCACCGCGAAATACTTTTTCAGATTCCCATTTTTTGTCGTCCTTGGTCATCTCATACTTTTCAGTGACCTTCATGGTCGCCATGATTGTACCATCTGATTCAAGGGCAACCTCATCGCCCTCGTTAATATCTCCGGCATCAGCAACGGAAATATCAAGAGTGATCGGTACAGGCCAGAAAGTACCGTCAGCCATCTGAAGATTTTCGCAGACACCCTTCCAGTCAGCTTTGCTCATAAAACCATCTAATGGAGAAAAACCACCAATCCCCATCATGATAATATCACCTTTTGCACGGTCACTTATCTGGATTTTTTTAAGGCCTTCCGCTTTTTTCTTCTCCGCCTCGAGTTCACTGCCTTCAAGCAGAGCACAGACAAGACCTTTTCCACCATGGGGCTCAACCAGCTTTGACATAACACGATCCTATTTTGTTAACTTATAGTTTTATAAAAAAAACAAAAAACACAATTAGAGACTCAGCTCCCGGAGTCGCAAAACACCGTCACCTATCTGAATCACTATTCATTAGCGGGCAATATTAGACACATCTAAAAAAAAGTCAAGGAAAACCTGATCAAAAGAAATGATACATTTACTCAAGCCCGCTTATACTTACACTCAAGTTCTTTTTAAAAGGGTGAAAAAAACCGGTAATTCAAGAGTGACATCTATATTAAAAACCGCAATAACCAGCTTTCTGGAAAAAAGAAGCATCCGGGGATACCTGCTCTTTCCATAACGAACATCTCCGACAACCGGATGACCGGATCCAGCAAGCTGCACCCGCAATTGATGGGTACGACCAGTTAATATTCTTGCCTCAAGCAAGGTAGTTCCGGCATAACGATGAACAACTGTAAATGAGCTGACCGCTTTTTTCCCGCCTCTCTTTCCGTCCACATCCTCCTTAACCCGTTCAGTATCTTTTCTCAGGTACGAGGATATCGTAAACTTATCTTCACTGATTAGACCATCAACCATGATGGTGTAATATTTTTCAATTTTCCCATTTCTGAACAGTTCGGAAAGCTTGCGTGCGACAATCAGATTTTTCGCACCAACCACCAGCCCGGAAGTATCCTTGTCTATTCTGTTAACAAAAGTAAAATCAGAATTTTCGGTATATGACTGAACCATCTCGACAAAACCACGCTCATGACCGCTTCCTTTATGCATCACCAGACCGGGAGGTTTATTGCATAAAACAACCCCATCGACATCATAAATAATGGATTTTTTAACCATTACCCTTTCCGATTCGGACAAATCAATAAACGGCTTTACAGTCAACTCAGTAACCGATAGAAAAGCCTGAACAATATCCCCCTCCCGAAGACAGTACTCAGGCTTTTTCCTCTTTCCGTTTACCTTGATCCTCCCTTTACGAATCAAACGAAAGACTCCGCCCAACGGTATGTTTTTATATTTTTTTTTAATAAATCGGTATAATTTGATATTATGATAGTTAGAACAGACAGAATGGCAGGATTTCATGGAATTCAGATACAGGTTAAAGACAACAGGGAACAGGGGAACACGGAACACAAAACCCCAAACCCGAAAACAACGGAGGATATAACAATTATTTTCAAAAAAACCGGGGTCAGCACCCATATTATTCTGACTTTGATCTGGGTCCTGTTTTTATCCATGGCGTTGACGGTTTTACTCATGGCAACCCTCTGGCAAAGGGATATTATCCATGGATTTGCAGACATGGAAAAAATCAAATTACAACACCTGATAGAAGATAACAGAACAGCCCCGGAAAACATATTAAAAAACAAAAGCACCGCAGCCATTGGCGGCGTGTTTATCAGCTCTTCCGGAAAGGTAACACAGATTGGTGTGGTTAACGGACATACCCCTGCCCTTCATTCCCGGGCAGAACAGGTTTTATCTGAAAACAACAGCTTCTATATTCTTGACGGTTTTTTCTGGAATATTATCATTCCTGCCAGGGCATATCTCAGTATCAGTATACCGGTTCCAGGGCAAGAGAGTAACCGGGGTGCCATAGCTATGCTTTATCCACTCGATCATGTTTACCGGCAAATGGAAAAGAGTTTTCGAATAATTTTCCCATGTCTGCTGGTAAACATGCTTGTTCTTTTAGCCATTGCCCTGTTCCGGTTCCGCCGATTCCTTTTTCTTCCCCTTACAAAGTTAATCCGCCTGGCTGATACTTATCATGAGGAAGAAATCGCCCCGTTTCTAACTCTTACCAGAAATAATGAACTTGGCCAGCTCTCATCTTCACTCCAGAAGATGCTGCACCGGATTGAAAATGATCGGAAAAAACTACGGCAAAGCATTAGCTCCCTTGAGTCAGCCAACCAGGAACTGCTTACCACCCGTGAAGAAATGATCCGCACGGAAAAGCTGGCCGCCGCGGGCAGACTTGCAGCAGGACTTGCCCATGAAATCGGTAACCCTCTCGGTGTGGTCCTGGGGTATATCGGTCTGCTGAGACAAGCTGATATCACATCTACAGAACGGGTAGATTTCACCGATCGAGCAGAAAAAGAAATACAAAGAATAAACAGGTTAATCGGACAATTACTTGATTTATCACGAATTAACGATAACCGTTGCCTGAAACAGGTATCCATCCATACCATTCTTCGCAACCTCATGGATATGATGACCACCTGCCAGCCTGTTACAACTGAAGTGCATAACATTATGGAGTTTACCGCCGGATATGATATTGTCAAGGGAGATCCGGATCAGCTACAGCAGGTTTTTCTCAACTGCCTCCTAAATGCTGCAGATGCCCTCACCCCGATTACAGACAAGAAAACCATCAGAATTAAAACCATCATTATTGCTGATCGAAACGAAAATAGAAAAGATAACCAGGACAACAGAAAAGAAAAAATCAGAATTACCATTTCCGACTCCGGCGAAGGTATTCCACCGGAACATCTTGCCAGGATATTTGATCCTTTTTTCACCACCAAAGAACCGGGCAAAGGTACCGGACTTGGCCTGTCTGTAGCCTTTTCCATTATCGAACAGCACGGCGGGGTTATGAAAGTTAAAAGCTCAACGGGTCAGGGAACAACTGTTATTGTTGAACTTCCCCTGGACCAGATGCCAGATGCCAGAGGATAGAGGTTTCAGAGGTTTCAGAGGACAGAAATCTGGTTATTCTGTCTTCTGTCTTCTGATTTCTGTCTTCTGATACTCCGAAACCATAAACCAGAATTACCCATGCAAAACAGGAAAAAACAACTGCTGATCATTGATGATGAAAAAAACATGCGTCACATGCTGAAGGCCATGTTATCCAAGCAGGGTTATGCCATTACGACCACCGCCAGTGGAGATAATGGCCTGACTCTGCTGAAAGAGAATATATATGATTTCATCCTCTGTGATATTCGGATGCCGGGCATGGACGGCATGGAATTTCTTGGCCATGCCTGCAAAATAGAACATGGAGCAACCATTATCATGATGTCCGCCTATGGCTCTACGAATGATGCCATAGAGGCCGTGCAGCTTGGTGCCTATGATTATATTTCCAAACCATTCAAGGCCGAAAAGGTCTTCCTCGTCCTTAAAAAAGCTGAAGAGCGGGAAAAGCTGCGTCAGGAAAATAAAATTCTCCGCAAACGACTGGCTGCTACTGAAGATAGAACAGGGTTTGGAAAAATGGTGGGCAAAAGCCAGGCCATGCAGAAAATATTCAGCCTCGCTGAAAAAACAGCCGCTTATCCAACTACTGCTCTGATCACCGGTGAATCAGGTACCGGCAAGGAACTGGTTGCCAGGGGAATTCACAAGGCAAGCCCCAGAGCAAAAAAAGATTTTATTGCGGTCAACTGTGGTGGTATGCCGGAAAGCCTCATGGAAAGTGAGTTTTTTGGTTACGCAAAAGGAGCATTTACCGGGGCTGACAAAGAAAAAAAAGGATTGTTTGCTGCCGCTGATCATGGCACCCTTTTTCTTGATGAAATAGGGGAACTTCCGCTAAATATGCAGGTTAAACTGCTTCGGGTTTTACAGGAGCAGGAAGTCCGGCCGATTGGTTCCTCCAAAGTCAGGCAAATTGATGTTCGCTTACTAACTGCCACAGCAAGAAATCTTGAGAAAGAGGTCGAGGTCGGCCGATTCCGCCGGGATCTTTTCTACCGTCTCAATGTGATCAATATTCATATCCCGCCGCTTCGTGAACGAATTGAGGATATTGACCTCCTTTGTCGTTATTTTATGAAAAAATTTTCAACCAGAATGAATGTCGATATCCATGCTATATCCCCGGCAGTAACAACCTTGCTCCTCCGACATCCATGGCCGGGAAATGTCCGAGAACTTGAAAATGTAATTGAGAGGGCTGTTATTCTGGCGGATAAAAAAATTATTCTCCCGGAAAATCTTCCCCCTGAATTCGGGACAAAACAACAACGCTGCCGCCTTGATGATTATTTTTTCGGACTGTCGATCAAGAAAGGTCGAAAAATCATGGAAAAGAGCCTTATCAGCCGTGCCCTTGAAGCCACAGGAGGAAACAAGTCGCAGGCCTCTGAATTATTAGAGCTCAGCTATCCTGCCCTGCTTGCCAAAATTAGAGAATATGAAATTTAACTTTACAAATCGCACTGATATTCCCGCCATTGCCCATGGACAGAAATTTTTAATCGTTCCCCCCCGGCAAGGTTAACTGAATCCGCTGATCACTATTTGACTTTTTTTTACATCCCGGATATAGTGGTAGGGTTTTGGAAAGTATATTTTATCATTTTATGGCTTTGAGACTGTCTGTTTTCTTTTTGCCGGAAATAACCACTTGAATTATGAGAAAATATCTATTCTACCTTCAATTCAATGTATCGGAAGATTAAATTTCCTCTTAAGAATCATTCCCATGGTAAATGGTCAATTATCAGTTACTGACCATTGATAACTGGTAACTTCTGCCCCGAAGGGCCTTATGTA
>CAZHPX010000109.1:0-5318 GCA_964534785.1 uncultured Desulfobulbaceae bacterium
GACGGGTTGTTTCATCGTTGACGCGACACGATATCCTAAGAGATAATTTTATCCACCATAGCTTGAAAAAACTGAAAACAGAATAACAGGAGCGGTAATGGTTTGCTGGCGATATAGAACGATTGTTTTTGAGTTCAAGAAGGACGGATTGCTTGGAAATCGGTTTATTGACGATGAAGAAGTGGAGAACACTTTGAATGAACAGGGGTGTGCCGGTTGGGAACTGGTCAGTGCCACCATGGTTCAGGATGGTTTGTTAACCTTGCTGAAGCAGCCGGAAGCTAAGCCTGAAAATATACAAAATGATACCTGTCATTCTGGTGGTGAAACCTTGGCTACCCCGGCAGATAATGTAAATTTTGTGACAGGGGTGATTCGAAAGGAAGATTCAAGCCCGGTTTTTCAGGGGGAACGAAGTCGGGCATCAGAAGAGATTTCAAACCGTCTAATTGGCGAGATAAAAATTAATTAGGTAACAAGTAAAAATAAGTTATTCTTACTTGATGCCTTAGTTTCAGACCTCGTGAATTGAAGTATGGTCTATGGTTTTTATGTAAGCTCTCACCAGCACCCCGCCTGCACACTATCAGGCTTACCTCACATAGGACTTTGTAGAGTTCGCCAGCCTTGCTTGCTTGTACGACATAGGTGGCGTAGCGTAGACTCCCTGTAAGGCACTTTCTGAACAGAGTTACCTTTAAAAAATGATTTGGTAGCACTCCTTCTTAAAGGCGATCAGGCCGCCCAGCATACCTGTCGTCTAACTGATCGGCTTGGCTTACCTCCATAAGAAGCACTGCCAGATATTTACAATGCAGTGGTTTTGATAGTTCTCATAGCATAAGCCGAATATTTAAAAAAATGATTACGATGTCCGAGTCTATAGTGTCGTTATGAATATTGTAACAGATGAAGCTCTTTTTGCCTGGATGTGCGAAATAAGGAAGACTATTCACAGGCTGCCGGAGTTGTCTTTTCAGGAAAAATTGACATCAGCATTGATTGCCAGGGAACTTGGCAGACTTGGTATTCTCTTCCAGCAGGGAATTGCCGGTGGAACCGGAATCAGAGCGGAAATAAGTGGTGGTAATGGAGAAACTCCCTGTGTAGCTTTACGGGCAGATATGGACGGGTTGCCCATTACGGAGGAAACCGGTCTTGCTTTTGCTTCGTGCAGACCTGGGGTTATGCATGGTTGTGGTCATGACGGTCATGTGGCCATGTTGCTTGGTGCTGCTGCATTGCTTAAACAAATGGATATTCCTGGCAGGGTGGTTCTTCTTTTTCAGCCGGCGGAGGAAGCAGGCAACGGGGCAGTTGCCATGATTGAAGATAATTGTCTGTCCGGGGTGGAGATGATTTTTTCCGGTCATATTGATACCCATTACTCTGTGGGACAGATTACGGTTGATACAGGGCTTATCTGTTCCTACGCCGATCCTTTCACCATCTCAATCCGCGGCCGGGGAGGCCATGCGGCCCGGCCCCATGAAACAGTTGATGCGGTGGTGGTGGCTGCTAATCTGATTATGAACATGCAGACTCTGATTTCCCGGCAGGTCAACCCGAACCATGCTGCTGTTGTTACGGTTGGCAGGGTGGAGGCGGGTACCGTCCATAATGCAATTGCTGAACATGCTGTCCTGGAAGGAACAGTCCGCAGTGCCAACCGGAAAACAAGGGCAAGAATCCTCCAGGGGATTGAGCGGGTGATTCAGGGAGTTGGGGATATGGGTAATGCTGAAATAAACCTGAAATTTTTTGACAGTCTGCCGGCAGTGATCAATGATCCATTGGCTGCAGGTATTGCCGAAAAAGCAGCAAGAACCGTGGCAGGTGAAGACGGAGTTGTTTCCCAGGGGCTGCCCAGCCTGGGGGGTGAGGATTTTTCTTTTTACCAGGAGCATATTCCCGGCTGCATGGTCAGGTTTGGTGGCTTAAAGGTGGCCCCGGGGGTTGGTCCTGCCCATTCTTCAAAGTTTGATTTTAACGAGGAAGTATTTCGTTACGGGTCTTCCTGGCTGGCAGGGGTTGCCCTGGAAGCCTTGGAATACCTGGTATCTCGTCAACTGATGAAATAATACAATATTACACCGTAATTTCATCGTTGACGCGACACTATTAGTCCAGACGGGAAAGACAGCATTAAACAACAGTATTTGAGGGGGTGTGTATGGGAAAAATTACCTTTGCCCATAGCAGGCCGTTTACCATTGGAGTAGAGCTTGAATTGCAGATTCTTGACCGTTATTCTCTTGATCTGGTATCAAAAGCACCGGCATTGCTTGCTGATTTGCCAGAGTGCATAGTTTCTAAGGTTTCCCCGGAATTTATCTGTTCAATTATAGAGGTTCAGTCAGGTGTTTGCAGTTCGGCGCGGGAAGCTGCGGCTGATCTGAGAAAAACCATATCTTTACTTGAGGATGTGGCGGACAGTCACAACTGTCTGCTATACTGTGCCAGTCTCCATCCATTTGCCGAGCCTGCTGCTCAGCAGCTCGTTGATTCCAGTCGTTATCGGCGTATTATGGAAGAACTGCAGTTTGTGGGAAGGCAGTTCATCTCTCAGGGTATGCATGTTCATATCGGTCTGGCCCGGCGGGAGATGGTTATTCCGGTTTGTGAGGTATTGCAGGTTTATCTTCCTGTTCTGTTGGGAATAAGCGGTTCTTCTCCCTATTTCAGAGGGGAGGACACCGGTTTTTCTTCGTATCGGAGCAAATTATTTGAAGCCCTGCCTCTTGCCGGTATTTTTGCTCATCTTGGTTCATGGCAGGCGTATGAGGATGAGGTTAATATGCTGAGGCAGACATTGACCATCAGGACAGTTAAAGATCTCTGGTGGGACGTTCGGCCCAGTCCTGATTTTGGGACAGTGGAGGTAAGAATCTGTGATCTGCCCGCCAGGTTTGTTGAAATTTTTGGTTTGACCACCATGATGCAGTCTCTTGTGGCTGTGGTTGTTGACGGCATGGTTGTCAGTCGTCCGGTCAGTTATAATATTCTCCAGGCCAACAAGTGGCAGGCGGCAAGGTATGGTTTGAAAGGACGGTTTCATGATCCCCTTGGTCTGCTGATAACCGGAAGAACTCAAGAGATCAAGGAGGCTGCGGGAGAGATGCTGCAGGTATTGCGTCCCTGTTTTGATATCTTTGGGGATTACGGACTGGCTGGAGTTGAAAACATCCTGGCCACGGGAAACAGTGCTGACAGGCAGCGGGAGCTGGTCAGGGAACATGGATGTTTCGTTGCCATGATAAAAAAAATGCGTAAACAATTTTGGGATGAATGAGCTGAATCTGAATGGCCTGCGGGCAGAAAATTCTTATGTGAACAGGAACTGTTATCATGGAAAGTTTCATGTTCCGATACAAAAATATAAATGCGGAATAGTTGCCACCGGCCATGTACTGGTCAGTGGTGCGGCGGCAGATATATTGAGAGCTGGGGGTAATGCCTTTGATGCTGCGGTGGCGGCTGGTTTTGCCGGGGCGGTATGTGAACAGACCCTGACCAGTCTTGGCGGGGGCGGGTTTCTTCTTGCCAGCAATGTGGACAGGCATGGAATGGCAGAGGAGATATTTTTTGATTTTTTTGTTGACACTCCGGGCAGAGGAACTGCCGGCGGTAAAGGCAAAAACAAAAAACCTCATTTTTTTCCGGTTACGGTTGATTTTGGCAGTTCCACCCAGGATTTCAATATAGGCCTTGGCTCTGTGGCTGTGCCTGGTATTTTGAAAGGACTGCTCCATGTCCACGCCCGGCTTGGCCGGATGGAACTGGCTGAAGTGCTGATTCCAGCCATGAAATATGCCCGTGGCCATGAACTCAATGATTTTCAGGCATCTTTTCTTGAACTTCTTCGCCCGATAATGACCATGACGGAAACCGGCCGCTCGTTATATATACCGGCCGGGAGACATTTGTGTGCTGGTGATTCGTTGCATAACCTGATAATGGCTGGTTTTCTTGAACAGGTTGTCAGGGATAAGGGCGAAAGTTTTTACAGGGGAGATATTGCCAGGGCCATTGCCAGAGATATGCGGGCAGATGGAGGATTACTCTCTTTTGATGACCTTGCTGCCTATCAGGTTATTGAGCGGAAACCATTACGGGCATCATTTCGGGGAAGAACCCTGCTGACCGGGCCTCCTCCTTCCCCTGGCGGACCGTTGTTAGCTCTTTCTCTTGCTCTGCTTGAGGAAATGGGCAGACCTGATTTTAAATGGGGAAGCATTGAACATTTACTGCAAACCATTGGTTTTATGAAGGAGGTCGACTCTCTTCGTGAGCAGGGGGTATCTACTCCGGAGGAATTGGAAAGGTTCCGTAAAAACGGCAGGATCAGTCGGGCCGTTGAAAATATTCGTCATTTTTCCCGGGGTACCACCCATCTCAGCATTGCTGATAAGGATGGAAATGTTGCTTCCATGACCTGTTCCAATGGTGAAGGTTCAGGATATTTTGCCCCGGATACCGGAGTGATGCTTAATAATATGATGGGTGAAGATGATCTTCATCCGACCGGTTTTCATCAGGAACCGCCTGGCCGGCGGGTAGGTTCAATGATGTCGCCATCCCTGCTTTTAAATGGCTCCGAAGTTGAACTTGTGATTGGTTCAGGCGGCTCAAAAAGAATTCGTACCGCTATAATCCAGACTTTAACCCAGATAATTGATTTTCACAGATCACCGGTAAAGGCGGTATGCAGTTCGCGTCTGCACTGGGATGGAAAAACTCTCCAGATTGAACCAGGATTTGGGGAAGAGGTGCTTGAGGCTTTGCGGGAAAGGGTTCCGGTTAATGTCTGGGAAGAAATTTCCGTATATTTTGGCGGAGTGCATCTTGTTATCCCCGGGCAGGCTGGAGTTGGCGATCCCAGACGGGGTGGATCTGTAGTTGTGGTGGAAGGATGATTATATACATTATCAAGAGAATTCTGCTGATGATTCCTACCCTGTTCGGGGTCATGCTGATTACCTTTATGGTGACCCAGTTTGTACCGGGAGGACCGGTTGAAAGGATGATGGCAGTGATGGCAGGCGGGGCAGGGGGGGAGACAGGTGTCGCTGGATTATCTAATTTATACCAGGGGGCCAGTGGTCTGGATCAGGAACGGATTGAACAGTTGAAAAAACTCTACGGGTTTGACAAGCCTCCCGTGACCCGCTTTTTTGAGATGATGCGCTCATATCTTGTCTTTGATTTTGGTGAATCATATTACCATCATAAACGGGTTACAGAACTGGTGATTTCAAAACTTCCGGTCTCCATGTCCCTTGGTCTCTGGACTTTTATGATTGTATATTCGGTCTGTA
>CAZHPX010000110.1:0-5310 GCA_964534785.1 uncultured Desulfobulbaceae bacterium
AATATACTACGCATACCGATGCTTATACCAAGTAAATAGGCGTTTTTTGTTCGCCACCTTTGATTTTTTTTCAGGGGTGGCGTTAATTTATTTTAAAAAGTGAGGTGTTGTTATGGCAATGAGTATAGAGGAAGTTGAGGCTGCGATGATTGCGAAGGCTATCAAGTCTCCTAAGCCGCAGCTTTATGTAAAGGATTTTTATAAATGTGATCCTGATCGCAAACCGCGTGAAATTAAAAAAATTGCCAATAGACTTGTTGAAAAGCAAGAGCTTATGTTCTGGTCTTCCGGCTCTACCACCATGTATGCCCGTCCTGATCGGATTCAGAATGAGGAAGCTTGAACCAGAACAGGGAAGGATAAACTTCACTCTCGGAAAGTTATTTTATTTTTGACAAGAAGCAAAGACTGACGGGTCTTTGCTTTTTTTTTGTCTTTTATCTTGTTTTTTAACAGGTGTTGGTATCTTTTGTGCGGATTATACAGTTTTTGCAACTTGAATCAACCAGCAGCAAGGGGCTGGAACTTGCTGCTGGTGGTGCTGAGGGTGGGACTGTTATCTGGGCGTTTTCGCAGACGAGCGGCAGAGGTCAGCATGAACGGTCTTTTTTTTCACCGGCGGGCGGGTTGTACTTTTCAATTATTCTCAAACCGGAACTGTCATTTGAGCAGCTCCCCCTGATAACTCTGGCAGCAGGCGTTGCCTGTGGTCATTGTCTAAGAGAGGGGTATGATATAGAGTTGTTGCTTAAATGGCCCAACGATCTCTATATTGAAGGAAAAAAGCTGGGCGGTATTTTGACTGAAACCCTGCCTTTGCGTCAGGGAAAAACACCGGTTGTGGTTGTTGGCATTGGTATTAATATAAAAAAAAAGCGGGATGTTTCCGAGGACATAGCAGAGCGGATTGTTTTTCTTGAGGATGTTCAGCCCTTGAAGATAAATTTGCAGGAATTACTTGAGCGGATTGTTCAGGCGGTTATCGAACATGTAAACCTGCTGGTCAAGGATAGCAGAAAATTACTGACCACCTGGGAGAAGCATGATTATTTATTTAACAGAGTTGCCCGCTGGTATGCTCCTGATGGGGCAGTGGTAACCGGTGTCGGTCAGGGGATAGAGCTTGATGGTCAATATAGGCTGCTTGATGATACCGGCAGAATTTACTTGATTACGGCTGGCTCTATAATATCAGGTGCCAGGTGACAGGTGCCAGGGGGGGGTAAATGTTCCTCCCTGGTGACACTGCTCTGCGGTGTCACCTCACCTTCCTCGGATTTGGCGTTACACCGCGGAGCGGTGCAACCACTACATATTGTATGAACTTGAGTTAAGCGGAGACCCAGTTTGTACTTTTTTTTATTGCACCCGGTGGCAGGTGACAGAACACAGAGCCTTTAAGGCGTAACCAGAAACCTGAAACTCGAAACCGGAAAAAACATGGATGATTTGATTTTTCAGGCTCTTGTTG
Organism: uncultured Desulfobulbaceae bacterium; assembly: GCA_964534785.1. Classification (GTDB taxonomy): domain Bacteria; phylum Desulfobacterota; class Desulfobulbia; order Desulfobulbales; family Desulfobulbaceae; genus DRLX01. The sequence continues at coordinate 1,472 of CAZHPX010000110.1, forward strand.
TCTCGGAGAGGGAAGACAAGAGTTTTTATCGGCGTATTGAAGAGAAGAGATTGAGTGAGCTGCCTGAAGGGGATGTCATTATTAAGGTGGCTTACTCCTCTCTTAACTATAAGGATGCCCTGTCAGCCAGTGGTAATCGCGGGGTGACGAGACGATATCCCCATACCCCCGGTATTGATGCTGCCGGGGTGGTATACAGTTCTTCAGATGCATTGTTTACTCCTGGTGATCAGGTACTTTGCATGGGGTATGGTCTTGGTATGAATACGCCAGGAGGATTTGGTCAATATATTTCAGTGCCGGCGGGTTGGGTAATGGCTTTGCCGGAGGGCTTGAGTACGCTTGAATCCATGCAGCTTGGTACGGCCGGTTTTACAGCGGCGGGGTGTGTGGATAAATTGATTGATTCAGGTCTGCGGCCTGAAAACGGGGAAGTGCTTGTCACTGGTGCCACCGGCGGGGTGGGTAGTGTTGCTGTCCGCCTTCTTGCTCATCTTGGTTTTCAGGTGGTTGCTGTCAGCGGTAAAAACGATCAGGTTGATTTTCTTCTTGCCATGGGGGCGGCGAGGGTCATTGCCAGAGATCAATTTCTGGCCGGTAAAAACAGGTTGCTGCTCAGGGAGCGTTGGGCAGGGGTTATAGATGCGGTTGGTGGAGATATCCTTGCCAATGCCCTGAAAGGAACGGTATATGGCGGGACTGTGGCCTGTTGTGGTAACGCGGCATCCGCTGAGCTGCCGATAAGCGTGTACCCCTTTATTCTAAAAGGGGTAACCCTTGCAGGAATTGATTCGGCGGGCTGTTCCATGGTAAGAAGGAAGGCTGTCTGGGAAATGCTTGCTGGTTCCTGGAAGTTTGCTGGTTTGGCAGAGACATGCAGAGTGATCTCCCTTGTCTCTCTGGAGAGTGAAATGGATAAGATGTTGAAAGGGCAGGCTCTGGGCAGAGTTGTTGTTGATCTGAAGGGGGAAAAATGACGGTTGAGCTGGCCCGGGAAGTTTTGCAGATTGAGGCCGAGGGGATACTTTCTGTCCGTGGGCGGATAGGAGATGAGTTTTGCAGAGCCGTGGATATGATCATGGCCTGTCCGAGCCGGTTGATTGTTACCGGGATAGGTAAATCAGGGCTTGTCGGCCAGAAGATTGCCGCCACCCTTAATTCCACCGGTACACCGTCATTTTTTCTCCATCCTGTGGAGGCAATGCATGGTGATCTTGGCATGGTTGCAGCAACCGATGTGATACTCGCCATATCATATTCAGGAGAGACTGTTGAATTGAATTCTCTTTTGACAAGCCTTTGTAAACGCAATGTATCCGTTATTGCCATGACCGGCGAAGAGAACTCAAGCCTGGCAGGTTTTGCGGCTGTAACTTTGAGCGTGAAGGTGGAGCGGGAAGCATGCCCACTGGGACTTGCCCCGACAACTTCCACCACTGCCACCCTTGCCCTTGGTGATGCCCTTGCTGTTGCCCTGTTAAAACGCAAACAGTTTCGGGCTGAGGATTTTCGCCGTAATCATCCGGGGGGGAGCCTGGGCGAGCGGCTTAAAGTTGCGGTCAGCGAGGTGATGCTTGTCGGAGCCGATATGCCATGTGTGGAACAGCAGGTGAGTTTGCTTGAGGCTGTCAGAGTGCTGGATGGGAAAAATATTGGTGCTGTTATGATAACAGATAATGGTTGTCTTGTCGGGATTCTCACCGATGGAGATATTCGCCGAATAGTTACTGGCGGAAATATTCCAGAAGTTGTTCTTAAAGATGTTATGACTCTTAACCCTGTTGCCATCAACAGTAATCTTCTTGCCGCTGATGCCCTCAGTATCATGCAGAAACATGAAATAACTGTTCTTGCTGTGGTTGGAGAAGAGGGGAGGTTAACTGGTATTCTTCATCTTCATAACCTGCTTGGCAAGGGGGAATTCAGGTTTTTAATATAGGGGAATTAAAGAGATTCTTCAAGAGGTTACGGGTATGTGTCAGGTAAGTGCTGTTGTTGAAAAGAGTGGCGAAATCCGCGAGGTTGTTATGGAAGCCGTTACAGGTCTTGAGGTCAGCGAAGAGGGGGTTACCCTGACGACATTTTTTGAGGATCCCCTGATGGTAACTGGAGTGGTTGTTAAAAAAATTGATTTTCTTGGCGGAGAGATAACTTTACAGCGACGGGATATACCCAAACAAATGGAGTTTTCTGAAACCTGACTTGTCCGGGTATAAGGAAACCGGGGGCTGAATATGGGAAATATGGAGCATCTCGATATAATGGAAAAAATAAAAGTCATGCTGCCTCATTGGATACACCATAATAAACAGCATGGAGAAGAGTTTATGCGATGGGCACAGGAGTTGAGTAAAGTTGACAGTACCCTTGCCGACCAGTTAAGGCAGGCGGTTAGTGCTCTTGAAGAAGCACAGGTTGCCCTGGAAAAGACCCTGGAGATGGCCGGTGGAGAAAAGAAAACGGTGGTTGACGGGCATAGCCACGGCACCTGAGGTGATAGATATCTGTTGGCGAGAGAGGGGGTAGATATTCTTAGAGTAATTTTACTCTTATCCTCGCTGCACCGCTCTTGTCCTCGTTGCACCAGGGCTTCAGATTACGACCTGGAAGCCAGATTTATAATCAATACTGCAAATGCTGGTTAACCTGTTTAATTTTATCAACATGTTTACCTATAAATAACTCTTTAACTCCGTCCATTGCCATCTGGTTTCCGGAAACCACAACAGCAGAGAATTTTATTGGCCAATACTTGGTTGCCAGTGTTGGTTTCTCCGGTAATCCTGATATAATACGCTCCGCCGTCTGTGGGTCCCGTTCAATACGCTCAAGCAGACCATACCATTCCTGTGAACCGGAACGAAACATTCCCCTTGCCCCGCTTGCAGTTCCGACAAAGCGGCAGAGAAAATCATTTATCAGGGCAGAGCCAAGCATATCCTCTTCAATATCCATAAAATAAGCTACTCCGCCAAGTGTCTTAAAAAGTATTGGTTTTTTTCCCAGTCGGTACAGGGCAGTGGCAATCACTACCTTTAACAAGGCTATATTGATGGACTGGCTTAAAATGGCAATTATCCGGTCATCATGGAAAATCTTGTCAAGAATTTTATTGGTTAGAATTTTGTATAAAAGGGTATTGCCCTCTGTTTTTGGCCCGAGTCTTGCTGAGAGTACCTGGTTTAAAGAGACACCGGCATGCTTTTTACAATGCCTGGCCGATGTAACCGTGCTGATAAAAACAAGATTAAATAATGGCTCAAGAATCTGTCCCAGGGTAGTTCCGTCAGACAGGGCATGGTACCCCATGGGATAGCCTAAGCCTCTTTTATCCGCTGATTTTGGGGAAGGTGAAAGCGTGGAGGGAGGCGATGGGGACGGTGGTTCAGGTTTAAGGGGTGGCTTTGATGACAGAACAGCCGAAAATTTTCCGTCTTCACTCTCATCACCGTCCTTTTCAAGGGCAAGAGATAAACCGGCTGGAGATCCCTGGACATCTTCTTCTGCTCCAACAACAGTTCCTGGTTTTTGCAGCCAGTTGTCATCATCAAGATGGCTAACTAATTTATTCATGGAATCGGCAAACCCATCGCCAAGTTTATTCATCATCGGGGTCAACTGCTCTTCTGGAATCCGGACGAGAAGAAGGCGTATGTTCTCCCGGAATTCATCGGCAAGGTTACCTGTTACCACCTGTTTTTTTACTGGTGTCCTGCCATCCCCGGCTGCCCTGTTAATTTGAGCTAATACCTTCTTTACATTGTTGAAAAAGTTAAAGACATTATCTTTTATTTTCGGGGAGGAAATTTTTACCGATAAACTGGTTTCGAGATTTTTGA
>CAZHPX010000111.1:0-5301 GCA_964534785.1 uncultured Desulfobulbaceae bacterium
GGCCGCCCAGCCGACCATTGTCACTAATGCGGATGCGATCAGGGTGGTTCAGACTAATCTTAACTTTGTCTGGACTCTTGTTGCCGCTTGTCTGGTATTTTTCATGCAGGCTGGTTTTGCCATGCTTGAGGCGGGTTTCACCAGGGCAAAATCAGCCTGTAACATTATGATGAAAAACCTGATGGATTTCTCCATGGGCTCTCTTGCCTTCTGGGCGGTCGGTTTTGGCATTATGTTTGGGGCCAATCAGACCGGATGGTTTGGAACCAGTGATTTCTTCCTTTCCGGCTGGGCAGGCCAGGATGGCGATCAATGGGTGCTGGCATTCTGGATGTTCCAGTGTGTTTTTGCCGCCACTGCCGCCACCATTGTTTCTGGTGCGGTTGCAGAAAGAACCAAATTCAGCGGTTATCTGGCCTACTCAGTAGTGGTTTGTGCTTTTATATACCCGGTATTTGGTTCCTGGGCATGGGGTTCCCTGTTCAACGGCAGCGGCTGGCTTGAGGGTATGGGGTTCATAGATTTTGCCGGTTCAACGGTTGTCCATTCAGTAGGCGGCTGGTGTGCCCTGGCTGGTGCTATTGTTCTTGGTCCGAGGTTAGGGAAATACGGGAAAAAAGGTGATGTCCGGGCTATTCCCGGTCATAGTATTCCCATGGCTGCCATCGGAGTATTCATCCTCTGGTTAGGTTGGTTTGGTTTTAATTCTGGTTCCACCACCACTGGCGATACTTCCATTGCCATGATCTTTGTCAACACCAATTTATCTGCTGCTGCTGGTGCGGTGGGGGCAATGATAATTTCCTGGTTTCTGTTTAAAAAGCCGGATGTAGGTATGAGTTTGAACGGTGCCCTGGCCGGGCTTGTCGGTATAACTGCCGGTTGTGCCAATGTGGCACCGACCAGTGCCATTATTATTGGTTTTCTCGCAGGTCTGCTTGTTGTTGTTTCTGTTATGGCCTTTGACCGTATGCGGATAGATGATCCGGTTGGTGCAGTTTCTGTTCATGGTGTCTGTGGTGCCTGGGGAACTCTTGCGGCCGGTCTTTTCAATATTGGCGGGACAAGCATTGAGATTATCACCACTCAGCTCATCGGTATTGGTGCCGCCTTTGTCTGGGCATTCGGTACAGCCTTTATTCTCTTCAAGCTTATCTCCATGACCATTGGTCTGAGAATTTCTGAAGAAGAGGAAATGATGGGTGTGGATATTGTTGAGCATGGTGCCCATGCTTATAATGATTTCCAGACCAGGAACTGATTTAATTTTTCCCGGGTATTTTCATCTTACAGGTCGGAGTTTTCCGTAAATCAACACCTGTGGTGAACGGTTCCTGAATCATAATTATCATCGACTGCCCTTATTTATCCCGTATCCCGGGTTAATGAGGGCAGTTGTCTTTTTAGAGGTTAGAGGTTTCAGAAGACAGAAGCCAGAGGATAAATATCTGGTTATTCTGTCTTCTGATTCCTGTAGTTTGTTGTTGACAATCATATTAGTGGCTGCTAATTTAACAGCTTGTTCAAATGTAGTTAGGATTTCAAAAAATATCCTTAGGTGAATATGAAAGCATCTGTAATACAAACTTCCCTGGAGCTTCTGGTGGACTTGAAGCAGCCGGTTTTTTTATGGGGTCCTCCCGGTGTCGGGAAAAGTGAGATAGTAAAACAAACCGCTGAAAAAAAAGGGTTAAGCCTTATAGATATTCGGGCCGTATTGTTGGATCCCGTTGATTTGCGGGGGTTGCCCAGAATTAATGGGGGCGGTCTTTCAGAATGGTGTACCCCTTCTTTTTTCCCGCAAAGCGGGCAGGGCGTTCTTTTTCTGGATGAACTTAATGCTGCTCCTCCCCTGGTACAGGCTTCATGTTACCAGCTTGTTCTGGATCGTAGTCTTGGTGAATATAAACTTCCGGACGGCTGGGCAATCATAGCGGCTGGCAACAGGGAGAGAGACCGGGCTGTTACCCACAGGATGCCCTCAGCCCTTGCCAATCGTTTTGTTCATATTAATTTTTCGGTTGACTGTGACGAATGGCTGGAATGGGCTATAAGGCGGGGAATCTCGCCGGAGATAATTGCTTTTCTTCGTTTTCGCCCGGCTCTGCTCCACGATTTTGATCCTGAAAAAGATTCCAAGGCATTCCCTTCTCCCCGAACCTGGGAGTTTGCCTCCAATCTTATCATGAGTCTGGGGAGTAATGGTAATGATGAGGCCCGGCATGAACTTCTCTCCGGTACAATCGGGATGGGGGCGGCAACAGAATTTAGAGGATTCATGAAAATATGGCATGAATTACCTGAGGTTGACGAAATCATGGATACCCCTGAACAAGTTGAGATTTCGACTGATCCGGCTGTTCTGTTTGCTGTCTGTGAGATGGTCGGCCGGGCGGCTGAGCAGAAAACAGCGGATAACATCATGGTTTTTGCCAGCCGTCTGCCTGATGAATTCAGTGTTTTGTTAGTCAGGGAGGCTATTCGCCATTGTAATGATATTGCCAAAACAGATTCATTTGCAGCCTGGGCTGTGCGTCATTCTGATGTATTGGTTTAGCTGACCGGAGGCAGGTGACAGGTGACAGTTGACAGGTGGCAGGAGCCAAAAGCCTATAATAAAATTCTTAAGGCACGAACTTCACTCGTGCTTAAGCATCCTTTTTTTGCCTCCCTTGCTCTGCGGCTGAAAGTAAGGGAAGATTACAGTTGTCAAACCGTCTGGACAGACGGCTGTGTTTTTGCCTATAATCCCCATTATGTCAATATTCTGCCGGCAAACAAACTCGAAGGGTTGGCAGCCCATGTGGTTATGCACCCTGCCTGTAATCATCACAAAAGACGGCAGGGGCGTGATAAAAAAATGTGGAATCGTGCCTGTGATTATGCCATCAACGGGATACTGCTTGATGCCGGTATAACCCTGCCGGATGGATATCTGCATCACGAGCAGTATCAGGATAAAAGTGCTGAAAAAATATATGATATATTACGCAGTGCTGCCGGAGACGATGAGACGGATGAATCAGCACAGGAGGTAAAAGAGGAGGATAATCAGAATCAGGAACCTTCGGAAGAGGAGGAGGAAAACAAGGTGGCTGGCAAAGATGAAGGGGAGGGGGAAAACGATCAGGATGCTGCTGCCCCCGATAGTGATCCCGGGCTTTCCGGAGAAGTGCGGGATGAACCGGAAGGATCAGCCGCGGGGGATGGAGAAGCCACGGAAACAGACTGGGATGAGGCCGTTATTCAGGCCGCCCATAATGCCAGAGAGATGGGCAAACTTCCCGGCGGGCTTGAGAGGTTAATTGAAAAGAAAATCAATCCCAGGTTATGCTGGCAGGAACTCTTGTCCCGTTTTATAGAGCGATCTGCCCGATCTGATTATTCCTGGATTACTCCCAACAGACGCTATATTTATCAAGATTTGTATCTTCCCTCCCTGCATAACAGTGAGTTATGTGAGGTGGTCGTTGCCATAGATACATCAGGCAGCATCAGGGATACAGAATTATCCCAGTTTGCCGTGGAAATTTCGGCAATTATGGAGCAGTATCCGGCAACCATTCATCTTATCTGCTGCGACTTGAAAATAGTCCGCCATGAAACTTTTCAGAGAAGCGATCTTCCGATTACAATCAACCCTAAAGGCGGAGGCGGTACGGATTATCGCCCGGTGTTTGAGCGTGTTTACCGTTCCGGTATGAACCCTGCCTGCCTTATTTATATGACTGACATGGAATGTCTCGGTTTCCCGGACAGGGAACCATCTTACCCGGTGATGTGGGTTAAAACCGGTAATAATCAAAGGAGGCCGCCGTTTGGTGAAGTGCTTGTGCTTGCAACCTGATTAAATGCTTTTCGATTACCTGAGCCTGGGTGCTAATCAGGTAATTTTATGTACAAATCATGTTTTGAGGGTGGAGTATGAAAATAAAGTGGAAAATTAATAAAAAAAGAGGTAATTACAGGGCAGGTCTTAAGTATACTATCACTCTGGAAGAGTACGAGAGAGAACTCGCTGTTCACGCTGTAAATATTCGCAGTTTTATTCCAATCATACCTGATTCCCATCAGAATTACTGTCTTCCCGGGTGTCACGAACGCTATTCAGGCTGGAAAGCGGAAAATTATCATTATATAAATGTTCCATACTTTAAGGAGGGAGAGTTGAGTAATTTCATCCTCTTACCATTCAGGGAATCAGGTTGTTACCCTGAAGTGGAACAATCTTTTATCAAACTGAGACATATATATGAAGAAGTGGTAAAGGAGGCCTATGGCTGGGAAGCAGTCAGCTATGAAGCTGAGCTTGATACTTCAAAAGAAACAAAAAAACATATTGCCGCCAGGGTTACAGCCGGAAAAATTCTGGCTCTGTATGGTACTTAAGGGGGGCATGGCCGGGTTATTGTCAGGTTAAGGATGCTGCTTCTGTAGTACAGACCTTATAGTTGTTCCAGAAGGGAAAAATAAAATGATTATAGTCGTATCCACAGGACGATGCCGGATTTCTGGCCGCAGGGCATTATGTTCCAGTGCGTTTATGATGTCTGCAAGTAAATACCGGAGGAAGAGTAATGGATACCATCACCACCATCAAAGAAAGAAAAAGTATCAGGGCATTTACGGATAAAGAGGTTCCCCGGGAGCTGATCACAGAGATTATTGATTCAGCGAGATGGAGTCCATCGTATAAAAATTCCCAGCCCTGGGAAGTTATTGTTGTCTCTAAAGAAAAAAAGAAAAAATTATCTGAAAAGTTGCTTGCCCTGTTTGCAGAAGGCGTTAAACCTGAACCGGATTTTCCTCCGGCGGCTTCCTGGCCGGAACGGGAGCAGGCCCAGATTGACCGTCTTTTTGCCATGCGAAAAGAGGCAACCGGACTTGACCTTTCTGATCCGAAAACTATATCCATGGCAAAAAAGGCGAACTTTAATTTTTATGGGGCTCCTCATGCCATTTATCTTTTTCAGGATAATTCACTTGGTTCCTGGTCAATTTTTGATATCGGTATTTTTGCTCAAAGTCTGATGCTGGCAGCCCATGCCAAAGGACTTGGCACCGTTGCTCAGGCGTTTGCGACGGATTATGCTCCGCAGATTAAAGATTTTCTCGATATTCCCCGCTCAAAAAGATTAATTTTGGGGATATCCATCGGCTGGCCGAATATGGATTCACTGGTCAACCAGCTTAAAACCGAAAGAATGAACACTGCCGATATTGTCCGCTGGGCAGAATAAACCTGAATCCGGCACTCACCGGCTATTGGAAGAACAGGGTTGAATGGACTGGTGAGTGCCG
>CAZHPX010000112.1:0-2342 GCA_964534785.1 uncultured Desulfobulbaceae bacterium
TGATTGTCTATTCGGTCTGTATTCCCCTTGGCATTGCCAAGGCGGTGCGGGAAGGGACACGGTTTGATATGGTCACCACCACGGTCATTCTGATTGGTTATGCCATACCCGGTTTTGTCCTTGGTATTATTCTGATTGTTTTTTTTGGTGGTGGTTCATTCCTGAACATTTTTCCGCTGCGCGGCATTGTTTCCGATAACTGGGCGGATTTTAACATTCTTCATAAAATTCTTGACTATCTCTGGCATATGGTGCTCCCCATCACCGCCTCGGCAGTCGGCAGTCTGGCGGTGATGACTCTGCTCACCAAAAACTCGTTTCTTGAGGAAATCCGCAAACAATATGTCATGACTGCCCGTGCCAAGGGATTATCGGAGGGGCAGGTCTTGTATAAGCATGTGTTTAGAAATGCCATTATCCCGATCATTACCGGTTTTCCCGGCACGTTCATTGCCTCTTTTTTTACGGGAAGTCTGCTGATAGAGACTATTTTTTCTCTTGATGGTATGGGGCTTCTCGCCTATGAATCCGTCATGAACCGGGATTATCCGGTTGTCCTTGGAACCCTGTATTTTTTTACTATCATCGGGCTTGTTGCCCGGCTTCTTTCGGACCTCAGTTATGTCATGGTTGATCCGAGGATTTCTTTTGACAGGGTAAGTTAGGAAAAATGGTCTCAGGGAAACAGAAAAAAAACAAAAATAGTCTGGCGAGAAGAAGGTGGCGGGCGTTTAAGAAAAATCGGCTGGGATATTATTCTCTGATTATCTTTACCCTGATTTTTGTGGTCAGTATGTTTGCAGAGGTAATCAGTAACGATAAACCGTTACTTGTCAAGTATGAAGGGTTTTTTTATTTTCCCCTTTTGCACAGCTATCCGGAAACAACTTTTGGCGGTGATTTCAAGACCGAGACAGATTATCGTGATCCCTACATCCTGGGAAGGTTACAGACAGGGGAAAATCGAGTCTGGTTTCCTTTAAATCCTCATAGTTTTAATTCCATTAACCTTGAACTTGGCCGGCCGGTTCCATCAGCCCCCACGAATGTTAATCTGCTCGGCACCGATGATCGGGGCAGGGATGTGCTGGCCCGGTTGATTTACGGGTTCAGGGTATCAGTCCTCTTTGGCCTGGCTCTGACCATAATCGGAACCTTGCTGGGGATTTTGGCGGGTGCGGTACAGGGGTATTTTGCCGGTCGGGTGGACCTGGTCTGCCAGAGGTTTATTGAGATATGGAGTGCAATGCCGGAACTCTATCTGCTGATTATTTTTGCTTCGATTTTTCAACCGAGTCTGCTTCTGCTTCTTATTCTTCTTTCTCTTTTTGGCTGGATGGGGTTATCTGACTATGTGCGGGCCGAGTTTCTGAAAGGGAGGAACATGGAATATGTCAAGGCTGCCAAGGCTTTGGGGGTAAGCAACCTGACCATAATGTGGCGGCATCTTCTTCCCAACGGCATGATCCCGGTGATTACTTTTCTGCCGTTCAGAATGTCTGGGGCTATTCTGGCCTTGACCAGTCTGGATTTCCTTGGTCTTGGTGTTCCACCTACAACTCCAAGCCTTGGGGAGTTGCTGGCTCAGGGGAAGAGCAATATTGATGCCTGGTGGCTTTCTCTTTCCACTTTTGCTGTGCTGGTCGGGATGCTGGTTCTGTTGATTTTCATAGGTGAGGCCCTGCGGGAATCTTTTGATCCCCGCAGGTGATTCAGGTTCCAGGTTCCAGGTTCCAGGTTCCAGGTTCCAGGTTCCAGGTAACAGATGTGCAGGTTAAGTTTCCCCTGTCACCTGACGCCTGTCCCCTGTAACCTGTCCCCTGATATCCTGCCGGAGAGCATTGATTTCTTCTGACATTATTTCCTTTAGTTCCTTGATTTCCTGGTGGAGGTTATGGATCTCAGGGGGTTGTTCCTGCTCGACTGTTTGTACCTGCCGAAAAAGTTCTTTAATAAGACTTTTATGCCAGTCTGTAAAGCGGGCGACTGCAACAGCAATAATATTCGGATCATCATTGTCTTGTTTTATATTCTTTCGAAGGAATTCAACAAGTTCAGTCGTGTCGCCTGACAGGTGATCGGTTTCTTCTGGTAATAAAGACAGGGTTGAATCAAGGAGCTGCAATAAGGCTGTTTTGTTTGTGTTATTAATGTGTGAATCTAACAGGTCTCGTATTGTTTCACGACTTTGTTTAATTACTTCCAAAGAAGGGGCAATAGACAAACGAGCCAGGTTTTCGGTGAGGTTTGTCTCTATAGAGGTTTCAGCTTCTTCAGGTGTTTTCTGTTTGTCATCTGCTCCAAAGAAAGCGTCTAATTTATCGTTTATTTCCTGTGCTGGT
>CAZHPX010000112.1:2442-5282 GCA_964534785.1 uncultured Desulfobulbaceae bacterium
TTCAGCGGTTTGTTTGTCTGTCTTTATTCCGTCTTCTTCACTGTCTTTGTCATCTGCTCCAAAGAAAGCGTCTAATTTATCGTTTATTTCCTGTGCTGGTTCCCTGCTTATCTCTGCTCCGTCTTTTTTTTCATTAAATCCCCCCTGCTCTTCTGAATCAGTTAGAGCCGGGGCAACTGTTGGAGAGTCTGAATCAGCAAATAGTTCATCTTCAGCGGTTTGTTTGTCTGTCTTTATTCCGTCTTCTTCACTGTCTTTGTCATCTATTCCAAAGAAAGCATCTAACTGCTCGTCTATTTCCAGGACAGGTTCATTGCTGGTTGGTGCTGTTGTTTTTTCTCTAAGATCTGTTTTGGTATCATCATCGGTGAAGAGGGTATCAGACTCATCACCCTGTTTACCCTTGCCCTGCCTGCCGGGAAGCTCGTCTCCGTCGTCTGTAAAGAACATATCAAGCTCTTCTTCGATGGTGGAAGTTTTGTTTTCTTTGTCGGAATCAGAAAGAGCAGTTATAGAGCTGGCTGTAGTCCTCAACTTTTCATCAATGAATTTATCTGTGATCTCATCAGAAACTGGTTGAATGGCTGCCGGATCGAGGATTTCATCAGAAAAATCTGTGTCAGATTTTTTTTCTGTCTCCAAGGGTAAGGCAAGATTATCGTTGTCCATGGACTCATCATCTGCTTGTTCCTGCTGTCTCGATGATGCTAACAACATCTTCAGATTGTTGAGGCTGTTTACCCTGTCAATCAGGATGTTTTTCCGTTCTTCTTTGCTAATATTTTCCTGGACAAGCAGTTCAAGACCGTCAAAAAAAGAGTGGATGAGGTTGACTGCATCCGGATGGGCATCAGTCTGCTCGTCGCCAAGATATTTCCCCAGAACCTGTAATCCCTGGATGATAATCAGGGTAGATTTATCGTCTTTAAACTGCGATTGAACATCAGCAAGCCTGGTGTTGAACTGTTTGAGAGTAGAACTGGTGATTTCCCATTCCAGTTCGAGAACAGCTTGTTTAAGGAAGGTAACTGGTTCTGTTTTTGCTGCATCATGGTCGTTGCCGGTCTCTTCCCGGGTGTCAGCTTTTCTATCAGACAGATCAGTAGCCTGTCTGCTCTGCTGGTCGATTTGATATTGAAGGATTTTGAATTTACGGACATCGGCTTTCAGAAGTGCTGAGATTGAATCTCCTGATATATCGTGGGAAGATATTATTTTTTCAAAGTCGTAAAAAAAGGTCAGGAGCAGCTTGATGGCATTAGGATGGGCATATGCCCCTTCTTTCTTCAGGTATCTGCCGACTTTGGCCAACCCCTGTAAAAAGACCTGAGCGACTTTGTCTTCCTGCCACATTTGCTGGAGGCAGTCTATTTCATCACTTAGTTCCTGGAGAATGTCGTTGTTTATTTCCCAGTCAAGAGAAAGAATTATCGCTTTCAGGGGAGTCAGCGGAGAATCATGTTCTTCGGTAAACTCGAACAGATCCACATCATCTGTATCAAAGGATTCATCTTCAAATAATGTAAGATCTTCGACCTCATCCATTTGGATGTCATGGGGGGGGATGTCGATTTTCATGCTTTGCTCGCTGCTGATTTAATTTTAAGAATATCAAGGGCTGGTTTCTTAAAGAAGTTTTTTCTGTATAGATACTACTGTTGATGAAATAATTTTTTTTAATGTGTCGGGAACATTGTACCCGGTAAGAGCACTTGCCTCAAAGGCAGGTACTCTCAGTTTGCTGTTAAGATCTTTTTCAAGGATATTAATTGGCAGAATTGGAATACCCTGGCTGCGTAGATCGACTTTGTTATACTGAATCACCAGGGGGATCTTAAAAATAGATTCTTTATAGCTCTGGAGATTTTCATGGAGCTGGTTGAGAGAGCGGATATTTTTTTCACGCATCTGTGCCTGGGCATCGGCAACAAAAACGATACCGTCAACTCCTTTAAGTACCAGCTTACGGGTGGCATTATATTTAACCTGACCGGGAACGGTGTAGAGCTGAATTTTCATTTCGTAACCTTTTATCTTACCCATGTCAAAGGGAAGGAAATCAAAAAAAAGGGTACGGTCTCCATGGGTTTTGAGGCTGACCATCTCAGACTGGATTTGTTTTTTGAATTTTCTGTTAATGTACTCCAGATTGGTTGTTTTGCCTCCGCGACCAGGTCCATAATAAACAATCTTTACCTGAACGATTTTTTCTCTTAAGTTTATGAAGCTCAAGTTTTTTACCTCTGTTTATATTGATTTCTGCGATTTTCCCGGTAATTATCGCTCTGTATTATCATTTTATTAAAAAATAACTTTGAAGAAGCCGATGACTCGGACTGTTAACGGGAATAAAACAACCTGTGTATGTTATACATCGCAACTTTTTGAAGCACAGGAGACAAAATAAAGGACAGGTAAGATGTTCAGGTTATTTCCTGTATACTCCCTATTCGCGTATCCAGAGCTTCTTGATTTTATCAATGGATTTGACAACATTGAGGCGGAGAAAGCCAAGGGATATGTCCTTGCCGAACATGGAAATCAGGAGAAGTTCATCGTCAATCTTTGAGAAATGGATGTTGGAATCGTTTCCTTTGTGGAAGAGCAGGGAAAACTCTTGTTCACCAACAAGTTTGGCCATGGCATCCACTGTCGCAAAGTTCCCGGCGGCAAGGGCGGCAAATGAGTAGACATCGTATTTGGAGGTACCATTATCCTTAGCTGTAATGATGTTTCCGGCCATGTCAATGATGATTACGCAATCCACCCCAATCCCAATTAGTTTTTCAGTAATAATTTCATCAATTTTTTCAAGTTGTTCCTGGCTGACTACCCCGTAA
>CAZHPX010000113.1:0-5239 GCA_964534785.1 uncultured Desulfobulbaceae bacterium
CGTGAAGGTGGCCGGACTGTTGGTGCCGGCGTTATCAGTGAAATTATAGAGTAAATTGAAATGATATCTACAGAAAAGATTCGCATCAGGCTCAAAGGGTATGATCATAAACTGCTTGATCAGTCGACAAAAGAAATTGTCGAAACAGCTAAGCGAACTGGGGCAACTGTTGCAGGTCCGATTCCGTTGCCGACCAGTATAAATAAATACACAGTTCTTCGTTCCCCGCATGTCAACAAGAAGTCCAGGGAACAATTTGAAATGCGTACCCATCGCCGCTTGCTTGACATTCTGGAGCCAACCCAGCAAACCATTGATTCATTGATGAAGCTTGAATTGTCCGCCGGGGTTGATGTGGAAATCAAGCTTCCCTGATATTTTGCAGAATCAGGACGGTTAAGCGTAACAGGATAATAGACGGGTAGAAAGATGCCGAAAACAAAAGGAATACTTGGACGGAAACTTGGAATGACCCGTGTTTATAATGAACACGGAAAATCTATTCCTGTCACCGTTATTGAAGCTGGTCCATGTACTATATTACAGAAGAAGACAGTCGCCAAAGAAGGGTATGATGCAATTCAGGTCGGTTTTCTTGAGAAGAAGGAATCCAGATTGAATAAACCTGATGCCGGACATTTTAAAATATCCGGCGGCAAGGGGTTCTATCATGTTCGCGAGTTCAGGATAGATAATCCCGATGTCTATGAGCTTGGCCAGGAGCTGACTGCGTCCGAGGTGCTTGCTGTCGGCGATAAGGTTGATATTGCCGGCAATGTTAAGGGCAGGGGCTTTCAGGGTGTTGTCAAGCGGTATGGTTTTGCCGGTGGTAAGGCTTCCCATGGTTCAGGTTTCCATCGGGCTCCAGGTTCAATTGGCTGTTCGGCAGATCCCGGTAAGGTTATCAAAGGGAAAAAAATGCCGGGTAGAATGGGAAATAATAAGGTCACTGAGAAAAACCTGACAGTTATTGATATCAGAAATAATGAGAATATTCTGCTTGTCCAGGGAACAGTGCCTGGTGCTAAGAACGGGTTGCTCAGCATCTACACAAAAAATACAAAAGCATAATCATAGCTGTTGTTGAAGGAGAAACACATGCCAGTTTGCGATGTTGCTAATAATTCCGCTGAAAAAATCGGAGAAATAGAACTCAGGGATGATCTTTTGCAGGCAGAGGTAAAACCTGCAGTTCTGCATGAAGTTGTCCGTATGCAGAGGGCGAATCGCCGGGCGGGGAATGCATCGACAAAAACCCGTGGTGAAGTGCGGGGTGGTGGTGCCAAACCATGGCGTCAGAAAGGTACTGGTCGGGCCCGTGCCGGGACTAACAATTCACCTATTTGGCGGGGTGGTGGTACTACTTTTGGTCCCAAGCCCCGGGATTACAGTTACAAACTTCCCAAAAAAGTTCGCAGACAGGCTCTTCGTATGGCCATTTCTGCCAGGTTTGGAGAAGGAAATATGGTGGTACTTGACAGTTTTGGGCTTGAAGCTATTAAAACTTCGGAGTTTGTCAAGGTGATGAATAACTTTGGTTTTAAAGACTGTCTTATTGTTACCGCAGGAGACGATCCGGTTATGATTAAATCAGCCCGCAACGTGGTTGGTTATAAGGTGCTTCCGGTTGCTGGTTTGAATGTGTATGACATTCTTAAACATTCAAAACTTATGCTGATTCAGGATTCTCTGGAAAGGCTTGAAGAGAGGTTGCTGGTATGAAGATTCTCTACCAAGTTATTAAAGGTCCCTGTCTCACTGAGAAAAGCAATATGCTCCAGGAGTTGGACGGAAGTGTTGTTTTCAGGGTTGACCGCCGGGCCAACAAAATTGAGATTAAGCAGGCCGTGGAACGACTGTTTAATGTTAAAGTTGCCCAGGTCAGGACAACTGCAATGCGTGGCAAGAAAAAAAGGGTAGGAATTAAATCGTTGGGCAAGACCAGTGACTGGAAAAAAGCCTATATCAGCCTGTCCGAGGGGAAAATTAATTTTCTTGATGAGCTGTAAGCGTATCAGAGGACAGAGGACAGGGCACAGTTAAGGGTAATTTGTTGCCCCTACTGAATAGTTACGATATAAGTTAACGGGAAGAACAATGGCAATTAAGACCCATAAACCCACATCACCGGGTAAGAGACATCAGGTATCCATAGTAAATCCTGATATATCAAACAAAAAACCTGAGAAGTCACTTGTCGCACCGCTTACGAAAAGTGGGGGGCGTAATAATTATGGCCGCATCACCACTCGTCATCGTGGTGGCGGGCATAAACGGAAATATCGTATGGTTGACTGGAAAAGGAATAAGATTGGTGTTCCGGCCACAGTCAGTGCCATAGAATATGACCCTAATCGTTCCGCTCACATTGCCCTTTTGACTTACAGTGATGGTGAAAAACGCTATATTATTGCTCCTGCCAGGATCACTGTTGGAGCAACGATTGTTGCCGGTGAAGATGTTGATATAAAACCGGGGAACTGTCTGCCCATGGTTAACATTCCTCTTGGTACCATTATCCATAATGTTGAGATGAAGATAGGTAAAGGTGCCCAGCTTGTTCGTTCCGCGGGTGCTTCTGCTCAACTGATGGCCAAGGATGGAGATTTTGTTCTTGTCAAGCTGCCTTCCGGGGAAGTGAGAAAATTTCGTAAGGAATGTCGAGCCTGCATAGGTGCTGTTGGTAATGCGGAGCATGGCAGTGAAAAACTTGGCAAGGCTGGTCGTAGCCGTTGGAAAGGGCGGAGACCTTCTGTGCGGGGTGTGGCAATGAACCCGGTTGATCATCCCATGGGTGGTGGTGAAGGAAAGAGTTCCGGTGGCCGTCATCCTTGTACGCCCTGGGGTGTGCCTACCAAAGGGCACAAGACAAGGAAACGCAAAGTATCCGATCGTGATATTGTCACTAAACGATAGGTTTATCAGGAGAAAACAATGGCTCGTTCCATTAAAAAAGGTCCTTTTATAGACGGACATCTTATTAGAAAGGTTGAACAGGCTCAGGAATCCGGGTCCCGGAAAGTTATAAAAACCTGGTCGAGACGTTCAGATATTATTCCGGGGATGGTGGGCCTGACCTTTGCTGTTCATAACGGCAGAAAATTTATCCCGGTTTATGTCACTGAAAATATGGTGGGGCATAAGTTGGGAGAGTTTTCACCAACCCGTACATACTACGGACATGCTGCTGACAGAAAGAAGGGGTAAGAAGAAGGGATTGTAAACAACTTATTGTGTTGTTCTCTCGCGTTTTATTAAGCCTCTTTTCTTGTAACTATTAAGTAGGGGCAACAAATTACCCTTAACTGTGCCCTGTAACTGTTCAGGAGTGCCTTATATTCGCTCTTTTAAGCCTGTGTAGCGTACTATTGCTACTCAAGCAGGCTTTAAATGGGCGAAGATGAGGTGCTCCTGGATAGTTACCTTTTCTTAAGGATTTTATAAGGAGTGATCCGATGGAAACCAAAGCCGTCGTAAAATATATTCGTATTTCTCCCCAGAAAGCCCGGCTTGTTGCCGATGTCGTTCGGGGGATGGATGTTGAAGAGGCCATAACCACTCTGCGGTTCATGCCAAAGAAGTCTGCCAGGATTCTTCGTAAGGTTGTAGAATCTGCGGTTGCCAATGCTGCTCAGTTAGAAACTGTTGATGTTGACAGCTTATATATCAAGGCTATTCAAATCAATGGCGGACCAAGTCTGAAAAGATTTCGTCCCAGGGCACAGGGGCGGGCAACAAGAATTATTAAGAGAACCAGCCATATCACTGTGGTTGTTGATGAAGGTGAAGTTAGAGCTTAGAGCTGTTAGTAATTGGAATAAAATAGTTAATAGCTTGGCTGTTGTAAACATTCGGGTTGATACGAAATCAGTGATAAAATAAAGTCTTAAAATGTTTGACGTGCCTCAGGTTCGTTCAGTTCGGCTCTCCCGCTATATTAGTCATATGCGGGCGAGACGAACTGGACGAAAATGGGGTGATAGTCGAACATTTACTGGCTGTTGCTATTAAATGTAGAGGTAACGGAGGAATATCTTGGGACAAAAAGTTAATCCCGTAGGATTGCGGCTGGGCATAACCCGCTCCTGGGAGTCAATCTGGTATGCGAATAAAGACTATGCATCACATCTGTATCAGGATCAGAGAATTCGTAAATACCTTAAAAAGCGTCTTTATCACGCCGGTATTGCAAGAATAGTTATTGAGCGGACCGGAGAGAAAGTACGGATTAAGCTTTTTACTGCCCGTCCAGGAATAGTTATCGGCAAGAAAGGCTCTGAGATTGAAATGCTCAAAAGAGATATTGAGAGGAAATTTGACAGACAATGTCTGATTGATATTCAGGAAATTCGCAGACCTGAAGCTGATGCCCAGTTGGTTGCCGAGAATATTGCCATGCAGTTGGAGAGACGGATTGCCTTTAGAAGAGCGATGAAAAAGTCGATTAATTCAGCTCTCAGGTTCGGGGTTAAAGGCATAAAGGTTTCCTGTGCAGGAAGGCTTGGCGGGGCGGAAATGTCGAGAACGGAGTGGTTCAAAGAAGGGAGAATTCCTCTTCACACCTTGCGGGCCGATATAGATTACGGGACAGCAGAGGCCAAGACGACTTATGGTATTATTGGTGTTAAGGTCTGGATATTTAAAGGTGAAATTCTCTCCGATTCAGCGGCATTCGTTGAACGGTAAATTTTTAGTTCAGCAATCAATTAGAATTGTTTGTTTATGAACAGTGTCTCCAACAGGAATTATAAATAATGTTAAGTCCACGTAAGGTAAAATACAGAAAACAACACAAGGGTAGAATGCGTGGTGTTGCCAGTCGGGGTTCCGAAATTTCATTTGGTGAATATGCACTCAAGGCTACCGGGTGTGGTCGTATGACTGCCCAGCAGATTGAAGCTGGTCGAGTTGCTATCAACAGGAAGGTAAAACGCGGTGGAAAGATGTGGATACGGGTTTTTCCTGATAAGTCGATCACCAAAAAGCCTGCTGAAACAAGAATGGGCAAGGGTAAAGGGTCGCCGGAATATTGGGTAGCCACTATAAGACCGGGTCGGGTTCTGTATAAACTTGGTGGTGTTCCAGAAGAACTTGCCATAGAGGCTTTGCGTCTTGCAAGTTTCAAATTACCATTTTCTACGAAGATTATTTTAAGGGGTACGATCATATGAAAACCGGGGAGCTTCGTGGATTGAGTCCGGAAGAACTTGGCAAAAAGGAGAAAGATCTTGGTGAGGAC
>CAZHPX010000114.1:0-5238 GCA_964534785.1 uncultured Desulfobulbaceae bacterium
CAAAAGCCTTAAAATTCTCTTGACTTTCACCGGAGTAACTCCAGCGTGGGAACGATGGCGGATAACCGGTTTTACAAGGGCAGACAAAACAATTACCATCACCCCTGAAGTCAACGGTCGCTGCATAGAAGTGTTTGCTGATATTGGTGATCCGGTTCCTGCCGACTCTGTTTTTGCAAAAATTGATTCCACATTTACAGACATTGCTCTTTCGGCAAACAAAATATCTCAGACAACGGGTACTTTTTAACCTGCTCTTTGTCATCACCATGGTCATTGGGGCCTGGACAATCCTCAACTCTCTTTTTATAGCTCTGCTTCTTGTTTATTTGATTCTTGCCAATCAGTTCAATTCTTATATTCAGCCTTTGATTATAATTTCCTAAGTAGCTTTTGCTCTGATCGGCATTATTTTCGGAACATTTATATCACAAACACTCTTTACTATTGATTCATTCATCGCTATTGTTGGAGTTACCGGAGTGGTTGTCAACAGCTCTCTTGTGATGATAGAGTTTATCAACAAGTCATACCGGCAGGGATTGTCAAAACGGGAAGCTATCGTCCAGGGTGCAAATATACGGATGCGTCCCATTATTCTGACCACCCTGACCAACAACCCTGGGGCTGTTGCCCATGGCAATAGGAATCCCGGAATATTCACTGATATGGGGTTCCATGGCCATGACCTTTGTTACCGGTCTCTGTGCCGCCGCATTCCTGACCCTGACCATTGTGCCGGTGGAGTGGGATTTGTTGATGAGAGCCGGTGATAAAAATAAGCTTGATTATCCGGGGAGAATAAAAATTAAAGTAGAAAAGAACCTGACATGATAGAAAAAGAAGAAAAAATATGTGAGACCGGTGCTCAGAAATTATTTCCGAGCCGTCAATACTCAGAAGATGTTGCGGTATTGCAGCAGGGGGACAAAACCATTCTTCTGGTCGGTACCGCTCATATTTCCCGGAAATCAGCAGATCTGGTTGAGGAAATAATCAATAATGAGCAGCCCGATATGGTCTGCATAGAATTAGATGATAAAAGATTTGAGGCCCTTTCCAGGCCGCAACGCTGGGAACAGCTTGACTTAAAACAGGTTATTCGTAAAAAGCAGCTTTCCACCCTGCTGGTCAACCTAGTTCTTTTATCATATCAGAAAAAACTTGGAGGTCAGCTTGGGGTCATGCCTGGTACTGAGCTTCTCAAGGCCGCTGAAGTGGCACAGGCAAATAATATTTCGATTCAGCTCTGTGATCGGGAAATTAGGATTACCCTGCGAAGAGCCTGGCGGGCTGCATCATTATTAAAAAAAGGCTATTTAATGACCTCGCTATTTGCTTCTCTCTTTGATGACAGCAAACTTGATGAGGATAAACTGACTGAACTACGCAAAAAAGATGTTCTTTCCGGCTTGATGGAGGAGTTAGGCGAAACCATGCCGGATACCAAGAAAGCGTTAATTGATGAGCGGGATATCTTCATGGCGGAAAAGATCAAAGCTGCTCCGGGTAAAAAAATTGTGGCAGTGGTTGGGGCCGGCCATGTGGAAGGAATCAAAAAAGAAATTTATAAAGATAACAGCAGCACAATTGCAGAGATAAACAGCATCCCGCCGGTGGCAAAGACATGGAGGTATATTGGCTGGGCAGTACCGGCAGTTATTCTGTTCTCCATTGTCATGATTGGTTTTCGCCAGGGGATTGGTGAGGCCGGAGCCAATGCTTTATTCTGGGTTCTCGCAAACAGTATTCCGGCCGCCATTGGTGCCTTAATCGCTTTTGCCCACCCGGCAACCATTATTTCCGCCTTTGTCGCTGCCCCCTTTACCAGTCTGACCCCTGTCATCGGTGCCGGATATGTATGTGCATTTGTTCAGGTTATGACCAAGCCACCGGTGGTAAAAGAATTTGAGTCCGTGGGCGATGATATCAGCAGCATCAGCGGCTGGTGGCAGAATAAGCTGTTACGGGTTTTTCTGGTCTTTATGCTTACCGGTTTTGGTTCCTTTATAGGTAACTGGGTTGGTGGATATCGGATCGTAACTAATCTTTTCCAGGCCTGAGATGGTGATACCTGAATTCAAGCGATAAGTGCGTAACCCATTATTTTTCTAACATTCACATCCGTAAGTTTTTCAAATACCTCACAGGGTGTTTTGAATTTGAGGCACCTTCCGGGTCTGTTGTTTGTTGAGCCTGTCAACTGCCCTGGCAACTTACCGGTTCCAGAGATTACCCACAGATTCGTCTGAAGAGGCGTTGATTTTTAAAACAGTATCCATTCGTTTGCACGAAGTTGTTGTTCTTGATAGTCGGCTTGTCAAAAACAAGCAGGGACTGACCTTGAAATGGTTTAAAAGTCCAAAAAGCGACAGATAAGTCTTTGACATCAAGTAACGGTAATGTTGAATAAACGAAAAAAAGCTGTTTCCGGCACTTTGGTGAACTGAAAACAGCTTGGAAAAGTTACTTTTCAACACCCTTATCTTGACTTATTAATAAAAAACAATAATCATATAAATTATCCTTTTGGAGCAACTATAAGTTACAAATTCGGTGGTTTGCGAAAGTAAGTTGCTTACTCCGTGAGCAGTTAGGTTTAATGTTTTAGTCAGTGTTCACGGTGCTGACTTTGTCAATCACCTGTCATCCGGCAAACCCCCAGGACCTCAAACGGTTATAAGCATGTTGGGCGTTTTTCCCCTGCCTGACCTTTTGCAGATAACGGCGGTACATGGTGGCTGCTTCCTGACGACGCCCCATTTCTTCAAAACATCTCCCCTTAAAAAATACTATTTCAGGATTACCGGGCAAGAGCTGGTCATACCGGCGAAGCCGCTCAAGGGCTGATGCATATCTGTTACTCTCAAATTCAGCTATTGCCAGTACCAGATGCCCCTGCCCCTCGTCGGGATAGATACGGACAGCCTTTTCTGCAAACCTGCGGCCATCCTGAGTTCTACCCATGGCAAGCCGGCACTTGGCCCGCATGATCAGGGCGGCATAATCATCGGGGGCTATTGTCAAAGCACGGCCAAGCAGCTCATCCGCCTCCTGATATTTCTGTCTGGAAAAAGCCGTGCCACCCTTTTGCATGAACTTAACCGCATTTGCCAGGCGACGCAGCCGTTCAGTATGATCCATGTACCTTTCCCGATTCACTGTTCCTGAACGAAAAGCATTATAGCGGGTGCGAGTCGCTGCCTGCTGCCTCACCGTTGCCAGCCGCTCCCTGCTCATGGGATGGGTAGAAAACATCAGTTCAACTGCCCCCGGAGTTTCCCTGCCATTATCAATGAGAATTTCCATGAGCCCCACCATACCATGGGGACTGTAACCAGCCCTGGTCATATACTCCATGCCCAGGCCATCGGCTTCCCGCTCGTCATTTCTTGAATAATGGGCAAGTAAAGCCCCGGCACTTAGAGCTCCCAATGATTTGACAAGGGAAGCAGCATCTTCATGACCAGCAGCCAGACCGGCAGCAGAAGCACCGGCAAGAAGAAGGTTGGTCAACATCCCCCTGCCGGCCCGCTCCGCCGCATGACGGGCATTAACATGACCAATTTCATGACCAAGCAAAGCCGCCAGTTCCGCCTCGTTTCCCAGTTCCAGAAGAATACCGCGGGTAACAGCAATGGAACCACCCGGGAAGGCATAGGCATTGATAAAGGCAGCATTTACGCCTCTAAAGGAATATGGCATTCGAGGGCGGTGAGACCTTGCCGCCAGCTCCATCCCAACTCTGCTGATATAACCGTTAAGAGCATTATCCCGCATTACCCCGTAATCAGTTGAAAACTGATGGGGAGACTGCTGACGGTCAAGCCTTATTTCGTCACTTTCAGACAGGGCAACCAGCTCTCTTTGTCCGGTCACCGGATCAACTGCACAACCGGATAAAAGCGAACCGGTGGTCAGGGCAGTGGCACCGACCCCGATAAGATGCAACATCTGCCGCCGGGTCAACTTTGAAAAAGAAAAATAGTTACTCATTATTCATCCTCACAATTCCATGGTTCCAAGAGAAGAAGATCAAAAACTTTTCTGTAAATTTCCGGGTCTCCAGATGCCCTTGGTCCGGCAACATTAAGAACCCTGATCCGATTTTCATTCATCCATCTGCAAATCATCCCGGCAGCCTGAACAGAATCAACAAAGTTTAAGTTCACATGCAGGTATGGGCGGTCAAACTTGATTGCCAGAGCTTCTGTTAATGCCGAGCCGCCGGTCAAGGGAGTGCTGGAAACAATCAGGGTGCCATCGCTGCCTAAGATATTCTTTCTGGTTCTATCCCGGTATTTGCCGGAAGCAAGCTCTTTGAGCTGATATTTTGCCGGAAGCGGTCCCGTCTCTGTCTTCCTGCCCCTCGGCAACCAACCACCATGGTAAATATTCAGAAAAATAGCCGCGTCAAGGGCTGCCCGATCGGCTCCGGTCTGTCCTCCGGAAATTATTTTCAATAATAATCCCATATCACCCAAATCCATAAAACCAGAAATCAAAAATTAAAAATTCAATTCCTGTCACCTGTCACCTTAAACCTGATACATGAAACCAGTCCACCGGCAACTATCAGCAGACCCGTGATAACAATACCGGCTTCAAACCATCCACGATCAGCCATTGCTGTGATAAATGCAGGAATAATACCGCCCCCGAATACGAAAGCAAGGGGAACCGTAAAGGAAACCGTGATACTTCTGCTTTCAAGCGGGCATGTCCTGGAAAGTATGGCAAAAGCCGCAGGAAAAAAACTCACCCCAAGTAAAGCCTGCATATAGACATAAAACCTGACAAACTCCATGTGCATCCCCAGCAGTACCGTAACACCACCCGTACAGAAAAGTGTCCAGCAGACAACCCTTCTGTTGCCGAACCTGTCTGCCATGAACCCGCCGGCAAGAGCTGCTGCAATGGCAGGAATGCGGGACATGGAGATTAGAAGATTAGCACTCTGCTCGTCAAAGGAATGAACATTAACAAGTAAAGCAGGTAAAACAGAATAAATACCAACGGTACCGGTAATACCAAGGGAAAACAGCAAAGTCATTAACCAGAAATCAGAGCGGAAAACAAGTTGGCGGCAAAGCTGCAAATCTGGAGGCGAGTTATTCTTTACATCATCGGTACCAGAAACAACAAAAAGAACTGTACCAAGAAAAACAAATACAGCAAGGAGTTGAACAATTTGCTGCCAGGGTAACAGGGGCAGAAGCATGGCAGCAAAAAAAGGTG
>CAZHPX010000115.1:0-5236 GCA_964534785.1 uncultured Desulfobulbaceae bacterium
ACCCTGAGTACGTTTACCAAGGTAATCATAAACATGGTTAAAATTAAACATATACCTGAAGATATTAAAAATGCCGTAATTGCTGATTTTGAGCTTTCGGTGGAAACCCAGGCAGGTCTTGTTATCAAAGGACAGGAGTTTGCAAAAAAAACCATTGCCGGCAGCGGGCCCGAAGAACGGGTCAAGGCATTGATGAAACAATTTGTCACCGGTACAGAAACCCGTCCCCTGGAGGCAATTGCCAAAATGCAGCCCGCCATGGTGGCGGGTCTGCTTGAGAGAGAACATCCCCAGACCATTGCCCTTATCCTTTCCACCCAGACTTCTGAACACGCAAGTGCTATTGTCACCCACCTCCCCGAAGAAATGCAGGCGAATGTCATCTACAGGATTGCCACCCTTGATTCAGTTGCCCCGAGCGTGATTAACCGGATTGAAGATGCCCTCCACCGGGAATTAGGCATTGTCAGCAGCGAGCAGGATCAACGACAGGTGGGCGGGATTTCCAAGGTGGTTGAAATTCTGGATCAGATGGAAAACAACCTTGATGCTGATATTCTCGATAACCTTGAAGAGGTTGATCCGGACATGGTTGAAGATATCCGCAAACAGATGTTCACCTTTGACGATCTGATCGGGATTGATGGCCGCTCCATGCAGATGATTCTCCGTGAAATCAACAACGATTCCCTGACCCTTTCCTTGAAAACCGCTTCCGACGAGCTAAAGGAAAAAATCTTTGCCAACATGTCAGTAAGGGCCGCTGACATGATTAAGGATGACCTCGAAGCCCTGGGACCGGTCAGGTTATCAGAAGTTGAAGCTATGCAGCAGACCATTATTAAAGTCGCCATGAAACTTGAAGAGGAAGGAAAACTTATCCTTGGTAAAGGTGGAGGCGATGAACTCGTATAAAATATTTAAAGATGGTTCCGGGTTCACCCGGATATCACTTGTAAGTGAGCTTGCAGACGACATTATTGTTGGGAAAAAACATGATGATAACGGTCAGATTTCTGACAGGGATGAGTCGTTTGAATCAAGGGAAACATCATCAGCACCAGATGAACATGAACAGCAGAAAATAGAGAATATAGAGATAATAAAAGCCGAAGCCCATGCCCGGGGCAAACAGGAGGCAGAACAGACAATACTCCATGAATTACGCCAGGCAATTGACGCATTTACCTGTGCCTCCAAGGAAATAAACAGTCTTCATAAAAACCTGCTTGAACAAAGCAGCGGTGACACCATTAACCTGGTCATGGCATTGAGTCAAAAAATAGTCAACCGGGAACTACGAACCGACAGAGAAGCAATTGTCCGTACCCTCCAGCAGGCCATTGAAATATCTTTAGACAACAGTGAATACGATATATGGCTTAACCCCGATGATCTTGACACTGTCGAAAAAATGAGAGAAAGCTCAGGCGAGAGAACCAGCGGTTTGGAACAGATTCGTTTGAAAACTGATCCAGAGATAACCAGAGGTGGTTGCAGATTAGAGTCAACCATATGCACTGTTGACGCTACCATTGAATCACAAATGGAAAGTATCAGAGATTTTCTGGAAGAACAGATTCAGGATTCAGGGAACAGGGGACAGGAGGCAGGAGACAGGGGACAGGAGGCAGGAGACAGGGGACAGGAAATAGAAAATAAAGAACATGAAACTCCAAATCCCAGATTCAAAAGATGAATATCTCTTCAGACGCCCTCTCCAGGCTGTCTACCCATAGGGTGTATGGCAAGGTGCAAAGAATTATCGGCCTGGTGGTCGAAGGTAGCTGCCCCCGCTCATCAATAGGTTCTCTCTGTGAAATTTATCCCCTTGAGTCGGGCCAGCCGGTTCCGGCGGAGATTGTCGGCTTCAACAATAATCAGGCTTTACTCATGCCCCTTGGCGATTTGCGGGGACTTGGTCCGGGCAGTCGAATCAGGGTTATCAAGGAAAATGCCACCATCCAGGTCGGCAGAGAACTGCTGGGCCGGGTTATTGATGGAATGCAGAAACCTATTGATCACGGCCCCCCGCTCCAGCTTCAAGAGACAAAAGAGTTATACAGCCGACCGCCCGGTCCCATGCATCGCCGCAGAATCAAAGAACCACTTGACCTTGGTATCCGGGCAATAAATGGTTTTCTTACCTGTGGTCAGGGCCAGAGAATGGGAATCATGGCTGGTTCCGGTGTTGGCAAAAGCGTTCTTCTCGGGATGATGGCAAGATATGCCCGGACTGATGTCAATGTTATTGCTCTTATTGGTGAGAGGGGTCGTGAGGTCAGGGAATTCATTGAAACAAACCTTGGCGAGGAAGGACTGAAGAGATCGGTTATTGTTGTTGTTACCTCAGATCGCTCCCCGCTTCTCCGTATGCGGGGAGCTTTTGTTGCCACCGCCATCGCTGAATATTTCAGCAACTCTGGTAAAAATGTCCTCTTGATGATGGACTCGGTTACCCGCTTTGCCATGGCCATGCGGGAAATCGGGCTTGCCATTGGTGAACCTCCCACCACCAAAGGATACACCCCTTCTGTTTTTGCCACCCTGCCAAAATTGTTAGAGAGGGCCGGCAGTTTCAATGATAAAGGTTCCATAACCGGTTTATACACGGTTCTGGTTGACGGGGATGATATGACCGAGCCGGTGGCCGATGCGGTTCGCTCAATCTTAGATGGTCATATTGTTCTTTCCCGGGACATTGCCGCAAAAAACCACTATCCTGCCATAGATATCATGTCTTCTACCAGCCGGGTAATGCCTGCCATTGTTTCTGAACGGCATCTGGAGCTTGCCGGTAAGGCAAAAAATGTCATGGCTGTCCACCGTGATGCCGAAGACCTTATTAATATCGGGGCCTATAAACAGGGGAGCAACAAAGAGATTGATTATGCCATCTCTCGTATTGGCGAGATCAATAATTTTCTCCGCCAGGGATTTAACCAATCCTCTTCCATGGAAGAAACATTAATGAATATGGGAGAGTTTATCAGTGACCGCCAGGGACAGGAACGAAGGCATCCAAGGCGAAGAGGGAGTGAACGGAGAAAATGAGAACAACACAGCAGCTTCAAGCTTCGAGCTTGCAGCTTGATAAAAAGGACAACATCTAAGTGAAACCATTCTCCATGGAATCAATACTGCGTTACAGGGTACAGCTTGAGAAACAGGCACAGCAAAAACTTTTTGCCAACTTGCAACAGGAAGCTGAAATAAAACAGCAGGTTGAAGGGCTTGAAAACGAATTATCCGGATTATACGCTGAACTTGCCCACGAGCAGCAACAGGGCATAACCGTTGAGAGTCTACTCATTATTGAAAACTGGATCAGTAACAGGCAGGAGTCCCTCAAGCAGGCAAGGATACAACTTAACAATTTATCACAAAAAATTTTACAAATCAGGGAAGAACTTATTAAGAGAAGTCAAGACAAAAAAGCTCTGGCAAAACTTAAAAAAAAGCAGAACACAGCCTTCAGACATCATCTGGAAAAAAAAGAAATTGCCATGTTTGATGAAATTGCTGTTCTTCGTCATAACCGTTAATCCAATACCATCAAAAACGGGTGCAATACAAAAACGAGATATCCTGCTCACCTGGTGCCACCGCTCTGTAACTGATAATTCAGGCCGCGGGAATTGTCCGATTCTCCCGTATCGTCCTGTGAGTACGATAATAAACACCATAGACCATACTTAAATTTACGAGGTCTGTTATGAAATCATTACTCTCCATTTGCTTTGTATTATGCCTGCTCTTCTACCTGCCTGCCATTCTCGTTGGCGAGGAAAATATTTCTCCACCATCTTCTTCTACTGAACCAAAATTTGGTTCAGTAGAAGAACGAAGGTTATTATCAGAACTGCAACAGGAACAGCAAACCATTGGTCGGGAACGGGAAGAAATTGAAAAACAGAAAAATGACCTAAAGAGATTGGAAAGAGAAGTCGATAAGAAACTCGAAGAGTTGCAGACTCTCAGAAAAAATATCGAAGAACTGTTAACTGAAAAAACTATTCAGGAAAAGCAAAGAATCCAGGAGCTGGCAAAAATGTATGAGAGAATGTCTCCTGTGAACGCTGCCAATATCTTTATCAGATTAGATAAAGATTTAACCATTGCAATCCTTGCCCAAATGAAGACAAAAGCAGCTGCAAAAATTCTGGATAATATGGACAAAAGAGGAGCCGTTGCCCTTACCTCCGCATTTTCAAAGCTGCAGCAGAAAAATATAGAAGACAAGGATAACTGATGCAAGCCATACCAGTTATGCCCATGAAACCGGGAAATGTAATCCCTGCCAGAGAAGCAGGCTTTAATTCAGAACCGGACGGGGCGGACACATCATTTAAGCAGCAACTGACAGATGCCGGTCAAAATAATGACAGTTCTTTACCGTCTGCAGACCCATCAGAACAGATAGCTGATGGCCTACAGACCGGCACTGACATGGCAACCCAGTTAGCCTGTATTTTCCTGCCACAGCCACGGGGTGCTTTTTCCAAGGAGTCTGGTGACGAAAACACAAGACATATAGAAACGGAAGGAAATAAATTATCAGATAATCCACAACCGGCCCCCCCCCTCATTATCCTTCCAGTCATCATGGACAAACAGCCTGCCATGGTTATGGACAAACAGCCTGCTGTGGTTATGGATAAGCCGCCTGCTGTGGTCATGGACAAGCAGTACCAGACACAATTTCATATTCAACCTGTACCTGGCAGACAGGATAGCAGTCCCCCGACTTTGTCTCATCAAACACCGGAACTTACCGGCCGGGAGGGATATAACCAAAAGAATATAAATCCATCTCTGGTAACACTCTCCCCTGTTCGTGACACAGCCAGTAACCATATCCAGGCGGCCCTGCCTTACATCTCCATAAACAATGAAGCTGTCCCTAACAATAACAGCAGTAACTTTCAGCAGCAAAGTGGAGGAGAAAAAAGAAAAACAAACACCGGAACTATTTTCCAGCAGGAACAGGGCAACATCACCAAGATGTCTGCTCAGGAGTCTCCCTTTATCTTATCCATGAACCGGGAAACCGTACCGGGTTTAACTTCAACCACACCAACAGGGGAACAGTCTTCTTTTCTACGACTGCCATCCGGTACGGAAGTACCACATAACTGGATAGTAGACCAGGTTATTAACCGGTTTACCATGAATCGCTCTCTGGAATCAGGCACGGTAATCATGAAGATGTACCCGGCGGAATTAGGCGAGTTGC
>CAZHPX010000116.1:0-5181 GCA_964534785.1 uncultured Desulfobulbaceae bacterium
GATTGGTATCAATAAAGACGGGAGAATCTTTTTTGACAAAAAAGAAATAGATGTCCGGGCAGTTCGAGCCCATGTTGAGAGAGCCCTGGCAGAAAGCCCCGAAGCCGGAGTAGTAATTGTCGCAGACCGTGCCAGCCAGACCGGCGTGGTGATTAAAGTTATGGATCAATGCCGGTTATCCGGTGCCAGAGATGTTGCCATCGCAGCAGCAATTGAAGAATAAAAATCATGGTATCCATGCAGAATCCCACCCAGGAATGTCAAAGTTTCCATTGTTCGCTATGGCAGGGAGACAGTTACTTAAGCGGTGGACGAATGCGTCTCCGGGTGCGTCTCGGCAAGGCATTTTTCTTGGCAGTAGCGTTTAATCTTGTCCTTTTTTCTCTACCGGCTCTGCTTGGTACTCTGCAGCAACAGATTACTGACACCTGGCCTGAAAAGCCAATCAGTTTTATTCGGATAAAACCGGAACGAACCCCGCCTCCTGAAAAAATAAAGAAAAAAATAGAAGAAAAAAAGACTGAGATAAAAAAACCAAAACTGAAAAAACCGGAACCGGTACTGCAAAAACCCAAAATAACCCCGCCGGAACTTCTATTTGATATCAATCCCCGCTTACAGATGGGCATGCAGGTTGCGGCTCCGCCAGCGGAAAAGATTATAAGACCCCTGCAGACAGAATTTGAAATGGGTGCCGTGGATGTCATTCCCATGGTCACCATGAGATTAAAACCTGTATATCCCTTCCGGGCAAAGCGGATGAGAATAACCGGCAAGGTTGATATTCGTTTTCTCGTAGATAATAACGGTTCGGTGAGTAATATTCAGGTTATCGAGGCGGCTCCCCCCAATATCTTTGACGAATCGGTCAGAAAGGCCGTAAGCCGCTGGAGATTTCAACCGGGCAAAAAAGAGGGTAGAGCGGTTAACACCTGGATGACCACAACTATTCATTTTGAACTGGAATAAAAGATGATACGATTATTTTATTTCCTGTTTTTTTTAATGCTTTTATTAATGCCGGCAGCCGGTACTGCCGAACAGTTGTCCCGTAGTGCCATGATTGCCGTTAACAAAGCCCAGCAATTAATGGCTGAAGAGGCATACCCGGATGCAGCCCGGCTTTTGCAGGGATACCTTGATAAAAATCCCAAAAAAGATTTTGTCACAGTCCTGTTTACCCTGGCAAATATTTATTCACTCATGGACAAGCCCGCCAGGGCAGAACCGCTTTACAGGCGTGTCCTTGCAAAAGACCCTGATTTCTCACCGGCATGGCAGAACCTTGGCTCAGTCCTGTTTGATCTGAAAAAATACCAGCAGGCAGGTAAGGCATTTGTGCAGGCATGGGAAACAAGCGACAAGGAAGGCGAAGAAAAACCTGATTTCTTCCTGCATCACGCGGCGATTGCCTATCTCATGGCTGAAAAACCGGCATTGGCCAGGCCACATCTTGAATATCTCGTTTCCGGGGCAGCCGGAGAAATAAAACAGGAATGGGTAGAGGCCCTTTTCCGGACTTATCTTGACCTGAAAAAAAATAACCTCGCCATGAAACTGATTCGTAAATTGATCCACCGAGACAGTACCAATCAACTATGGTGGCATTACCTTGCCCATCTTCATCTCAAATCGGGAAAATACGAAAAAGCTGCCGAGGCCCTGACCATCCGCTCTTACCTGAGAAAGCCGAATAAAAAAGAAAAATTATTGCTTGGTGATCTTTATCGTATGATAGGGATACCCGACAAGGCTGCAGATGCTTACCGTCACGCTATTACCCTGGCATGTAAAGACAGCAAAAAATGCAGCAGCTATTATGAGAAACTGGCCCATGCCTATCTTGCCGCCCATAAACCGGAACTGGCCATCCAGGCTATCGATAAAGCTATCGCAAAGGCAGAGAAAGAAAGGTTTTTTTCGTTAAAAGGGCAGATATTGATGGCGGCGGATCGGTGGCAGGAGGCATTCTCTGCTTTTGCCCGGGCGGCTGCGATTGACAAGAATGATGGCCGTAATCATCTGCTTGCGGGTTACTGTGCACTGCAGGCTGACAACCACACCGCGGCAAGGACTTATCTCAAGCAGGCGGCCTCGTTTACAAAACAAAAGAAACAGGCTCTTCAGTTACTTGAACATATTGAACTTCTCACTGCCGCTCAGGCTGTAAATGAAGAGTTGCAAGAGCAATACAAGCAATGATTGCGGTTAATCTGGCTTTTTTTGTCTAATCCGCTATATTATAACTTCCCAGCTATTTTGATGTATTTATTAAAACATACCGCCGGAAGAGTACCGCGTTGTTGCTTTATTGTTTATTAAATTTATTCAATTCAATACTCACCGCACCATACAAACATGTCCTGCCCTGATCCACCTTGCTGCCTGAACAAAAAAGAAATAAACGATCTGCCCCTGCGATCCTGGACAGGAGCGGTTCTGGTAGTTTCAGAAAAGAACAACCTGGCTGAAATTATCCCCATCCTCCAGGAAGAAAAAATTCTGGGCTTTGATACTGAGACAAGACCTGCCTTCCGAAAAGGGCAGTATTTTCCGCCTTCATTACTCCAGATGTCCACTGCTGATATAGTTTTTATTTTTCAACTGCACAGACTTGGATTGCCTGAATCTGTTCGAAAGATTCTAACAGATAAAAAAATAATCAAGGCTGGAGTTTCTCTTGGTTACGATATCCGGGAACTGAAAAAAAAAGCTGATTTTTCTCCACGGGGGTTTGTCGAACTGGCTGACATGGCAAAAGCACTCGGTATTAAAAACCAAGGATTACGCAGCCTGTGTGGTTCATTGCTTGGTTTTAGAATTTCAAAATCTGCAAAAACCAGTAACTGGAGCAGAAAACAGCTTAGCCATGCCCAGATTCGTTACGCAGCCACAGATGCCTGGGTAGGCAGGGAACTTTATTTAAAAATGAAACAAATGCAAAAACCATAACTATTCATCAATGTTACTGATCTATCCCTTATAATTGATGCTTGACATGATTATCTTTTCAGGATTAACTGGACAAACAACTTATTACCTGAATCCTTGACGAAAAAGCATTTGCCCACAGGACATCATGTTTTAGGCTGTTGGTGGGGTGCGGGTGGATATTCGGGCGGCGGGGCTAAAGCCCCGGTTCCGGAGGGTGTATTCAGGTGAATGTTCACGGATTCAGGTGAAAGAAATCAGAAATAAAGCCAGGGAGTTATGGCTGCCCATACTGGTTAGCTCAATCATTTACCGTCGCGGATTCAGATATAACAACTTAACATTTTCAAGAGAACTCGAATAATGGCTGCATCACGACAATATTACCCCCCCTGCCCCATCGAGTCCCCGCTTGCTCCAGAAGAAAAAATCCTGATTGTCGATGATGATTCGGATATTACCCGCATTCTCAAGCATTTTCTTAAAGAACAAAATTACCCAACCATCACCGCAGATTCTGCTGCCAAGCTGAAAGAGGTTATCAAAAACAACAATATCGCTCTGATTATTCTTGATATACTCCTTCCCGACGGCAACGGCCTTGATCTCCTTCCTGAACTTAAACAGCATGATCAGAACATGGCAGTGATAATGCTGACCGGTATAACCGATCTCCAGACCGGACTGGCCTGCATTCGTCAGGGGGCAGATGATTACCTGACCAAACCTGTTCAACCCAATGATTTTACAAACAATATCAAGAGAGTTCTGGACAAGCGACGATTAACAATCAACAATCACCTATATCAACAGCAGATAGAGCAGACCACCTTCCAGATTCAGCTCATCCATGAGCTGACCATGAAGATGAACAATGCCTATCTTGACATGACCGAACTCGATGAAATTCTCCAGACGATCCTGGTGGGTATCACCGCCGAAGAAGGTCTGCGGTTTAACCGGGCATTTCTCGCCATGTTTGATAACAGGCAGCAGGTCTTGGCCGGACGATTGGCCATCGGTCCTGACCGCAAAGAAGAAGGAAACAGGATATGGCGTGATATCAAGAACAGGGATCTGGATTTTCACAACCTCCTTGACAACATAAAAAAACATTCATTTGCAAAAGATATTGAAGTTAACCGAATTGTCCAGGCTCTCTCCATAAATGCAAGAGAGAGTGACCATATTCTTATCCGGGCTGCAAAAGAACGAAGATCAGTCAATGTGGTGCAAGGGAAAAGTGAATGGCCGGTACCCCCGGAACTCATAGGCCTGCTTCAGGAAGAATCTTTTGCCATTGTCCCTCTTTACTCGCCCCGTCGTTCGCTTGGGGTTATAATTGCGGATCATTTTGTAACCAATGAAGAGATAACCCCGCTCCAGATTCATAGCCTGGAAAATTTCGCATCCCAGGCCAGCCTTGCCATTGAACATTATCATCTCCATACTTCCATGGAAGATAAAATCAACGAACTGGAAAAACAGCAGGACATGCTGATTGAGGCAGAACGATACTCAGCGGTTGGCCATATGGCGGCCCAGCTTGCCCACAATATCCGCAATCCCATCACTTCCATCGGCGGCACGGCAAGGTTACTGGCAAAAAAAACAGATGACCCCAAGCAGCTTAAATTTCTCAGGATGATGGTGCGGGAAGCTGAAAAGATTGAGGATACATTAGAGGATATTTTTAATTTTATCAGCACCATAGAGTTGGAAAAAAAAGAAGTTTTCCTCTCTTCCCTGCTGGAAAAGTCATTGATGCTGTTTTATACAGCCATGCAGCACCAGACCATCAAATATGAACTGATACTGCCAGAAAACGAGACACCGCTTTTACTTGACCCGGATCTCATCCAGCAGGGCCTGGTTCATCTTATGCGTAATGGTGTCGAAGCCATGCCGGATGGCGGCAGGCTCTCGATTCGGGTCGAGCAGGATGAAAACAATAAAACAACAGAAATAATTATTCAGGACACAGGCAGGGGGATTAAAGACAGTACCCTTTTCTTTGCCACCGATCCTTTTGTAACCACTAAAATTTCCGGTACCGGCATGGGCCTGACCATGGTTAAAAGGATAATCAAAGATCATGGGGGGACGCTGCAGATTCAGCAGCGAATTTCCGGTGGTACCCGGATTATTGTCGGCTTGACGGAGTAGAGTGACAGTCAGCAAACCATCTTCCTGAATCCGGCACTCACTGGCTATTGGAAGAACAGAGCTGAATAAGCTGGTGAGTGCCGG
>CAZHPX010000117.1:0-5149 GCA_964534785.1 uncultured Desulfobulbaceae bacterium
TCCGGCACTCAGACCTGTGTACGGCCTCAGTACTTGAAAGACAAAACTGAGTGCCAGATAGCGAGAGAGGCGAATCGAACAAACCTGGGGCAATATTCTCCGGCACTCACCGGCTATTGGAAGAACAGGGTTGAATGGACTGGTGAGTGCCGGATGGTGAGTGCCGGATAAGAAATCGTAGTTTTTTACTGATTTCTCACCAACCCGAATATTTACCTATTTAAACATTTATATTTTTTGCTTTCACTCCGATAACAGTTTTAAACCATTATCTCTTGTGATCTGCTTAAACAACTGGTCGGGCAGGTCAAGCCTGGCCAGCATTTTCAAGGTTGTTGCCTGATCTGTCCATGGGGAATCGGTGCCAAATAATATATATCCTGGAGGATGATTGACAAGCAGGTCGCGAAGCCTGATCTGGTCAAGAAAGTCAAGGGCAAAGGATATCTCCATATAGACCGGCAGACCGGTGAGCAGTTGCCTGACCGACTCCCAATCGTCCCAGCCGCCAAGGTGGGTGGTTATCAAACGAAGTCCCTCTACCTTCTGAAGTAAATTCAACACTCGGGCAGGATCAGCTCTTTTTATGCGTGGATAGGCTATGTCATAGCCGGTGTGTATCATCAGAAGCAGGTCAAGCTTCCGCACCATCTGGTAAAAATCAAGCAGAGCCGGGTCATCAAGATAAAAATTCTGGTAATACGGGTGCATCTTCAGGCCGATAAAGCCGTGCTGCTTAATTTCCTGCAAGTGTGTTTGCCAGTCGGGGTCTTTGGGGTGGATTGAAGGTAGTGGGATGATTTTCGGGGAACGAATGGAGAGGGACCAGTCAAGAATCGGCTGAAACTGTTCAACCCGGGTGGCTATGGAACAAATAACAGACCTTTTAATCCCAGCCTTGTCCATGGATAAAAGCAAACCATTAATGGTTCCATTGAGATAAGCCCTGGTGTTACTTTTTTTTTCCAGAGACTTGATAGCCGTGGCAGCAATTGCTGCCGGAAAGGCGTGGGTATGAAAATCTATATAGCCGCTCACTTGTTTATATTTTTTGTTTGTTATATTGGAAAAAACTGGAGTAGAATCCAAACCGCCAGCATACCGTATATTCCGGCGGCAACATCGTCTAACATAATTCCCAGCCCCCCGTGGATATGCTTGTCTAACCAGTTTACCGGGAACGGCTTTAGTATATCAAAGAATCTGAAAATAACAAAACCGATAAACACCCAGATGGGGGAGGCGGGAATAATGGCAAGAACCATGAGTTGGCCGACAACCTCGTCAATGGTTACCAGACCCGGATCGGGGCGGTCAACGATTTTTTCAGCGGCTCCGGCGGCAATGGTTCCTGCCACAAAAAGAGCTGCAACTATTCCCCAGTATATGGGTGCTTCCAATCTGTATATACAAAACCAGACCAGCACCCCTGCCACCGAGCCCCAGGTTCCGGGAGCCTTGGGCAGATACCCGCTGTAAAAGCCGGTGGCTATAAACATAAATAACCTATCCATGTTGTTGGCCATTGGCTGGAGTTTCGCCTTGTTTTTCCAGGATTAAATATATTTTTCTCATATTTGATGTTCAGGATTTAGGTTAACTATAAGCTGGTGGATGGCGGATACCTGTAAGGTGCATTTTTATGTTGCTATGGGAGATTTTCACGCAATAATACCATGAGTCAAGGCAAAATAATATCAGAATCCGTGCAGTTAACAGAAGAACAATTAGAAATCGTTCACCATCAGCAAGGGCATGCCCTAATAAGTGCGGTGGCAGGTTCAGGCAAAACCACTGCCATGGTTGCCCGGGCAAGCCACCTGCTTGATAACGGGGTTGAAGCAGATAAAATCATGGCCCTGATGTTTAATCGTTCTGCCCGCCAGGCTTTTGTCAAAAAATTATCTCTTGCCATTAAATTCGGGCATCAACCCCGTATTCTGACCTTTCATGCCTTGGGGTTGCGGCTTACCGATACCGAGCTGTTTGATTGTTTCCCTTGCCCGGTTAGAATCGGCCTTATAAGGCGGATAAGATTTATTGTTACCCTGTCAGATTATGGAAAAAATCGTTACCCCTGTCATCAATTAAGATAAAAGCCGGAAAATTTTCCACTTCTATTTTCCAGACCGCCTCCATTCCCAGTTCAGGATAATCAAGGCATTCCACCTTTTTAATATTTTCTGCGGCGAGCAGAGCTGCCGGTCCGCCAATGGAACCAAGGTAAAATCCGCCATGTTTTTTGCAGGCTTCGCTGACCTGAGTTGAGCGGTTACCCTTGGCGATCATTATCAGGGAACCACCGTGCTGCTGGAAAAGATCCACATAGGAATCCATTCGCCCGGCGGTGGTAGGTCCAAATGAACCAGATGGCATTCCAGGTGGAGTCCTGGCAGGACCTGCGTAATAAACCGGATGATTTTTCAGGTAATCCGGCAGGGGACTGCCAGCATCGAGCAGTTCTTTCCACCTGGCATGGGCAATGTCTCTGCCGACGATGATGGTACCGGTGAGGAGAAGGGGAGTGGCAACGGGGTGGCGGGCAAGTTCAGCGAGAATCGTTGCCATGGGCAGATTAAGGTCAATGTCTACACTCTGGCTATCTCTCTGGTGTCGATATTTTTCAGGAATAAGCTCACCGGGATTATGGTCAAGCTCTTCTAACCAGATACCCTGGCGGTTTATTTTTGCCTTGAGATTGCGGTCAGCCGAGCAGGAGACACCCATTCCCACCGGACAGGATGCACCGTGGCGGGGCAGCCGTATCACTCTGACATCATGGGCAAAGTACTTTCCGCCAAACTGGGCACCAAGCCCAATCTGCCGGGATGCCTGCAACAGTTCCGCTTCCAGCTCCATATCCCGGAAGGCCCGGCCATATTGATTGCCGGATGTTGGCAGGTCATCATAATAATGGGCTGAGGCAAGTTTTACTGTTTTTAAGTTTGCCTCAGCACTGGTACCGCCGATGACAAAGGCGAGGTGATAAGGCGGACAGGCGGAAGTGCCAAGGGTTTTCATCTTTTCAATCAGAAAATCCTTTAACTTTCCCCGCTCTAATAAGGCCCTGGTTTCCTGATAGAGCAAACTCTTATTGGCACTGCCTCCACCTTTTGTAATAAAGAGAAAGTTATATTGATTACCTGGTGTTGCGTAGATATCTATCTGGGCGGGCAGGTTGGTCTTGGTGTTGGTTTCTTCATACATGTTCAGGGGAGCGTTCTGGGAGTAACGCAGGTTCTCCTGATCATAGGCGAGATAAACTCCTTTACTTAATGTTTCGCAGTCATTGCAGCTTGTCCACACCTGCTGCCCTTTTTTTGCCATGATTATGGCAGTGCCGGTATCCTGGCAGATGGGCAGAATTCCTCTGGCTGCAATTGCTCCATTTTTGAGCATGGCGAGGGCTACTGACTGGTCATTGGTCGAGGCTTTGGAATCGGCAAGAATATCTGCCACCTGTTGATTATGACTTCTTCGCAGGAAGAAAGAAACTTCCCGCATCGCCAGCCTTGCCAGTTCGGTCAAGCCTTCCGCTTTGACAACAAGGACTTCTTCGCCACAAAACTCTTTTATTTCTGTAAACTGTTCTGTACCTGCAATGTGGCGGTAGCTACAGGTTTCTTCTTTTAATGGGAACGGTTCCTGCCAGGTAAAGTCTGTCATCTTTTTTAATTGCTGAAGAAGGAGGAGAACCCGGTTCAGGAGACTGCCCGATGATGCCATTCTTCCCATCTCTGCGTTATTTCCCCAAAATAGTGCCGGCAGGTAGATAACGAAGACTTCGAGCGAAGACTCCGAAATTGCTATTCTCGGACAGACTCCCGGCTGGGTCGGTATGTGTGAATTATATGGAATGAGTCAATCGTTCACTTAGCCACATTTTCATCAATGATTGATATGGAACATCTCGTTTATTTGCTTCTACTTTAATTTGGGCTAACATAGATTCCGGCAGCCTTAAGGAAATTGCCTTGGTCGTTGGCTTCAGATTAGGGAAGAGTGCAAGCTTTGCCTGGTTCCAATCAAGATAGTCACTTGAGTCATTATTTTCCCAAAAAACTCTTTCTTCTGATTCTGATGTAAATTCAGGAATTCTTTTCATAACTCTTTCGCTCCTTTTTATGCATAGGTCGAGCCGATATTACCCTGATTTGATTCTCTCGGATTGTGAAGGTTATGTGTAATTTGCGGTTATTATCAGTTCTTCCCAAAGCATGAAATCTTATTTCTTTTTGTGAATGAGCTTTATCTTCAAGTAGTAATAATGGTTGATTAAAAAAGACTTGCTCTGCTTCTGCCTGTGAAACATTATGCTTATCAGATTTATGCTCGTTCCTATGATCCCACTGAAACTGCTTTGGTTCTATTATTTCCAACATGAATGTATATTAATGCAATATACAGAAAATGTCAACTACCTGAGTATCAGCCCTGGATATTCGACATAAGCCCAGGCACCGGAATTTCCTCGTACTGTTTAGACAAGGCATACCTGCCCTTCAGATATGCCTTATCCTCACAGAATACGAACTCTACAATTACAGGTCAAGGGTAAAACGCATTATCCGGTAAATGTCAGTATTATCAATGGTACCGGAGACCAGGCCGCCATTAAACCCGTAGGCTCTGGCAACAATTCCGCCACCCTCATCTGACAGGGTTGCCCAACTGATGGCAAATGGAAAACCGCATGGGGTTACAAAAGGTACTCCCGGAACTCTGCCCTGCAACTGTCCCATTCCGTCAATCGGAGCTCCGTTTTTATCAACACTCGCTAACATTCTGTCCAATGGCATTTTTTCCACGGTATTGGTCAGAATTGCCGGTCCGCCGGCATTGGTATCAGCGGCAGTGATTACCAATGTATTGTCATTGTTCCGGGCAAATCTTAAAGCTATACCAATACAGTCATCAGCCCTTTTTACCGCCTCTATCATTCCTTCAGCGTTGTTGTCGTTGGGGAAATTATCGGTGCCTTCCTCTTCTATCATCAAGGCAAACCCCTTGTCACTTTTTTTAGAGAGTATCTGGATGGCAACATCTGTCATCTCAGCCACTGTCGGGCTGTAATCCCAGTAAAGGGGGAGATTGTTCTTATGTAAATACTCTTCCGGTTCGTCGTTAAAAGTATGGTGGGCAGCAAATA
>CAZHPX010000118.1:0-5113 GCA_964534785.1 uncultured Desulfobulbaceae bacterium
AACTCATCAGAACGCGGGGCTTTCAGCATTGTCACTTTTTTGTATTGCACCCTCTTAACCCTGACACAATTGATAACGAGTGACCACTACATATTGTATGTGCTGGAGCTAAGTGCATACCCCAGTAAAAATTATCCCCTCGTCCCACCGCTTGATTCTGTTTTCTATCTTGTTTACCCTTTGCCGCATAAGCGGTGATACCAGGAGTATCACCAGGGCGAAATTAGTCCTTGCTAACAAAACATATCCATGCTACAAAGTTCTGCTTATTGTATAGTTTTATAATATGACAAATACTTCTGGTAACCTTCGCCATCAATACTATCTACGGAAAATATCGGCAGGATCAGTAATCAAGAAAATTGGTAAATCTTATCAA
This sequence comes from uncultured Desulfobulbaceae bacterium, assembly GCA_964534785.1. Classification (GTDB taxonomy): domain Bacteria; phylum Desulfobacterota; class Desulfobulbia; order Desulfobulbales; family Desulfobulbaceae; genus DRLX01. The sequence goes on from CAZHPX010000118.1 coordinate 380, forward strand.
TAAGATGGAGTATTTCTGGTCAACCAACTCATAAAATATATTTCAGAGGAAAAAACTGATGACAACCACAAGATTAGCTGTACCGATATTAGCATTGATGTTTATGTTCGGGCTGCTTACGGCTCCGCTGTCAGCGACCGCACAGTATCGCAGTACTGCCGGGCAGATCACGGTTTACATGTCCGGGCCGGGAAGCCTGGCTGGCAGACTGGAAAAGGCATTTGAAAAATATCGCGGCGATGTCCTGAATATTCTCAATGCAGGCGGCGGATCTCTAATCAAAAGAATCTGGACAGAGAAAAAGGCAGGTAGAATTCATGCGGATGTATTGTTAAGCTCAGAACCAACTGCTTTTCTTTCTCTGAAACGGGTAAACTTACTGGAACAGTATGTTTCCCCTGAAACTGCGGCATTTGAACCTGATTATCTCTTTGGAGACGGTTATTTCACCCCGGTTAATGCCCGCTACGGCGTGATCGTTTACAACACGACCAATGTTGCCGAAAATGAAATACCAGAGTCTTTTGCCGATCTGAAAAAATCACATTGGAAAAATCGACTGGCTTTTGCTGACGCTACTCAATCGGCCACAGCTCTTGCCTTAAATATTGGTCTCCATCAGGCATTTGCTAATTCCTGGGTACTTCAGGAAGCGATGAAAGCTAATAATGTCATGTTGCTCACCCGTAATTCTGCAGTGGCAACAAAGGTAAAAAATGGCGAAGTTGATGCCGGTATAATTCCCCATGATGGAATTTTACGAGCCATTAAAAGGGATAAAAAAGATGGCATTACCTCTCCTTTGGCTATTTCCTGGCCCAAAGATGGAGCAATCAGTCTGCAAAGACCGGTGGGCATTATTGCTAATCCGGCCCGACCGGCGGAGAATAGTAAACTTGCCAGAGAATTCGTTGATTTTGTCTTATCGGTTGAAGGTCAGAAAATTGCCCGGAAATTCGGCTTTATTTCTGTCAGAAATGATGTAGCACTGCCATCAGGAGTACCGACTGATATCGCCAAAACAGTTGTGGACTGGCAGCAGGGCAGCAAGAATGAGCAGGAGTTACGGGCTGCTTTTGAAAAAATCATGGCTCGTTAATCAGTTCAATAAATAACAGCAGGCGTTCACCAGCAGTATACCCTGGTGAACGCTTAGGAGCTGGCTGTTACACTATCAACACTCGCAAAAATAATTTTTATAATCCCATGATGGCATTTAAAAAAACAGTACCCTGAAAAAACCATCATGGACAACAGGAATAATCAAAGTTTCAGCACAATCATTAACAACACCCTGATAACTCTCAAACATTCGCTTATCGGCAATAACAGTACACCAGCAGGTAATGCCGTTGCTTTTGGGTCATATTTTCTCGTAGTATTATTCATACTCTATCCTCTTACCACTCTACTGCTAAACAGCGTTGGCATCTCGACCCGCTCTTTCCAACCCACCCTGCAGGCATATTTCACCGGTGTAACCAGTGCCGGCAATCTATCAGCCCTTGTCAACACCCTCTATATCGGGCTTTTTTCCACCTTCTTTGCCACTCTTTTTGGTGCAACTCTTGCCTGGATAGTTGTCAGAACAGATTTCAAATACAAAAAATTTATTAAATTCAACGCATTTTTAACCTTATGTATTCCATCTTATGTCTATGCTATTTCCTGGATAGATATCTTTCGTCGGGGCGGCAAATTAGATCGGATATTAAGCAGTATCTGGCAGGATTTAAACTATCAATTTGCTACCTATTCATTAGAGGCAGTAATTGTCATTATTTCAATTAATCTGTACCCTATTGTCTTTATGGCAATTTCACACGCTTTACGAAACTCTAACCGCTCTTTCGAAGATGCAGCTATTTTAAGTGGAGCCAGCCGGCTGAGAACGACTTTAACTATCTCGCTGCCCCTGATAGCCCCAACCTTTTTATCCATTGGTCTTTTTGTCTTCAGCCGTGCTATTTCCAATTTCAGCGTTCCGGCCTTTATTGCTTTCCCGGCCGGTACAGAAGTACTGACAACTCGTATTCTCAGTGCTTTAAATAATCTTGATTTTTCTCTTGCCAGTACAATTTCTGTTTTTTTACTGCTGACTTCCCTGTTTATCTTTTATCTGCATAACTATATTTTACAAAACAAGAAATTTACCACCATCTCTTCTGCCAGCAGTGCTGCCCCCATAATCAAAATAACTTCCAACAAAGTACTGCTGGCGGCATCGGTATTTTTATTTCATCTGATTACTACAATTTTACCCTTAATTGCCCTGCTGGTCACATCACTTGCCAAAAGAAGCCATCTACCCTTTAATCTTGATAATATTACCCTGGTAAACTATTTAACTCTACCGGAAATCCCCCTTGCCATCAGGGCATTCTATAACAGCGTTACCTATGGTGTTACTGCCGGTATAAGTGCTATAATAATTGCCCTTGGCATTATCTTTGTCTCATATAAAACCAAGATATATGGTCATAAAACAATAGAAGCCATCGCCTCCCTGCCCATGGCAACTCCCGGTATTGTTCTGGGTATTGCCGCTATCCTGACCTGGGCAGGTTCAAGGTTTATGGTTTACGGTACCCCCTGGCTGATCATTATGACCTATATTGCCATGTTTATCCCGATTGCCCTGAAAAATATGACCGGTATTGTTCAAAATCAGGATATAAACCTCGATCATGCCGCCCGAATAAGCGGTGCCAGCCCAATTCGCAGCTTTAAAGACATTAGCCTGCCAACCCTGACCCCCGGTATTCAGGCAGCCATGCTCCTGTCTTTTATCATCGCCCTGCGGGAAATACCTATTTCTTTACTGCTGTTTGCCCCCGGTAACGAGACCATCGGAGTCTTGATGTTTACAGCCCGTGATGATTTTGGCGGGGCAGAAATGGTGGCCGCTATTTCCATCATCGTGATTGTTTTTACCGTACTGGCACGAATTGCCATCAAAAAAATAGCCGGCAAACAACATGATCATATATAAAACCATCGTATAGTGAATGTAACCGTATGCAAACTCAACTTACCATCAACAGTTTAAGCAAGAATTATGGTGCAAATGCTGCCGTAAAATCAATTGATATATCAGTGCATCAAGGTGAATTTTTAACCATCGTCGGCCCAAGCGGTTGTGGTAAAAGCACGCTCCTTAAAAGTGTTGCCGGTCTTGAAAACCCGGATACCGGCGAAATAATTCTTGATAACAGGGTGATATTTTCAGCGGCGGATAAAATTGATATTCCCCCTGAAAAGCGGGAAGTTGCCCTGGTTTTTCAAAATTATGCCCTGTGGCCCCACTTTAACATCTATAAGAATATAGCTTATCCGCTTATCGTTAGAAAGACACCAAAATCAATCATTAAGGAAAAGGTCAGCAAATATTTACAACTTGTCCGCCTTGCCGATAAGGGAAAACGATACCCGCATGAGTTAAGCGGTGGAGAACAGCAGCGAGTTGCCCTGGCACGGGCTTTAATCATGTCGCCAAAACTGCTTTTACTTGATGAACCACTCTCAAACCTTGATGCCAAGTTGCGTGAAATAATGCAGGCCGAACTGAAAAGAATCCACACCACCCTTGGTCTTACAATTATTCATGTAACCCATGACCAGGCTGAAGCTATGGAACTCGCTGATCGGATGGTGGTCATCAATAAAGGCCAAATTGCCCAATCCGGTACCCCCCAGGATATATACCGTCAGCCATCATCTTGCTTTATCGCCGATTTTATTGGCAAAACAAATCTGCTTTACAGTGATAATCAGAAAACCGCCGCTCTGTTTGCAGAGATATGTCTTCACAAGAATTTGGGTTCCATATCCTCCAAAGCCCTGTCGATCAGGCCGGAAGAAATAAAGCTGGACAGACGGCACGGAAATTTTAAAGCCACTGTTATCCAGACTATTTACCATGGAGCAATTACAAACTATGTAATTAAATATGATAAGAACAAGCTTATGGTTCAGACTAGGTCAGAACAGGTATTTACACCAGGTGATGCGGTTTATTGCACTGTCGGCAAGGTGGTTACTTTAGATGATTAACGGTATTCGATCACAAGTCAAAGGTAAGTATCATCCCAGTTCAATAAAAGCACCGGGACAGGCCTGGCATGCAAGTAACAGCTCTACATTTTTCGCAAAACCGGCAATGGTGTTTTCAACCGCTGTCCGGGCAAGCCGGGGATGATTATTAGTTTCGCTGAGATGGGCCAGAATAAGGGTGCGGAGACTGCTATTTTCAAGTTCACTTATAAACGAAGCGGCTTCTCCGTTGGAAAGATGGCCAAGATTAGATTGAACCCGCTGTTTAAGAGGAAAAGGATATGGACCATCCCGCAGCATCTGCGGGTCATGGTTGGACTCCAGCACCAGCCCCTGACAACGGCAAAGGAGGTGAGCCATGAGTTTGGTCACCTTGCCTGTATCAGTACAGTAACCGATCCGTTGCCGACCGTCATTTATGACAAAACCAACCGGCTCGGCAGCATCATGGGAAATGGCAAAGGGATGAATATCCAGATCATTTATAACAAACCTGCTGCCGGTGGAGAACTCCTCCATGACTGATATATCCCCAACCTTGGCAGCCGCAGCCCTATGGGTAGCAGGGTTTGCATAAACCGGCAGATGATAACGACGGGACAGCACCCCCACCCCGCTGACATGATCGTTATGCTCGTGGGTGACAATAATTCCGCTCAACTGTTCAGGATGGCGGTCAAT
>CAZHPX010000119.1:0-5097 GCA_964534785.1 uncultured Desulfobulbaceae bacterium
AGGGCACAGACCAGCAAACTTTACCTTGACCCAATTGATAACGAGTGACCACTACATATTGTATGTGCTGGAGTCAAGTGCTTACCCCAGATTGATTAATTACTCTACCTTATCCCCGGGGGACAGAAACTTTGTTTTTCCTGCACGTGAACTATCAATAACCCGAACATTTATAACCGCAGCCCGGACTCTCAGGGTCTGCGGTTATATCCTGTCTGGAGTAATAACATGGATCTGCTGAACATCGTTATACCCTTGGCAATCGTCGTAATTGCCATCTGGTATCTATATCGAAAAATTATTGTCACAAAGGGTTGCTCATGCGGCTCTTCTTCAAGTTGTTCGGGGAAACCCAAAAAACCTTGCGACAGTGAAAAAAAACAAACCCCCTGATTTGTCTACTGAATTTTGTCCGTATAAAATCATTGGACAGGAAGTTATAGCCCCGCAAGGTTAGGTGTCACGAATTCACTTTAAAGCTGACAATCCTTTAAAATAATGCGTTGTTACTTAAATTCTCTTTTCCCCTTCTACTATTCATCATCACCAACCATAAAATTATGAATGCCATCGAAGTACATAATCTCCGCCAACAGTATAATCGGGGACGGGTTATATATGAAGACCTTAACTTTACCGTTCCAGAAGGCACCATCTGCGGTCTGCTTGGCAAAAATGGCCAGGGCAAGACGACCCTTGTCAATATCCTCATGGGATTTCTCAAGCCCAGTGCCGGTGAATGTCTCGTCCTCGGTGAGAAATCCCACGCCCTGCCGCCATCAACAAGAAACCGGATAGGATTACTCCATGAAGGGCATCTCGCCTACGAATTCATGACCATCAATCAGACTGAAAAATTTTACCGGGGCTGCTATCCAGACTGGGAACCAGAAATTTTCTTCGACCTTATCGGCAAAATGAGATTGTCCAGAGATCACAAGGTTGGCAACATGTCATGCGGGCAACGCTCCCAGGTGGTGCTTGGGGTCATCCTCGCCCAAAACCCGGATCTGCTCATCCTTGATGACTATTCCATGGGGCTTGATGCCGGTTATCGCCGCCTCTTTCTTGATGTACTCCACGATTTTTCTGCCATGGACGGCAAAACAATATTTGTTACCAGCCACATCATCCAGGACCTGGAACAACTGGTGGATACCATGATCTTTATTGACCAGGGCGAGATAATGCAGACCGATCTCGATGAATTTATGAGCTCCTTTCATAAGTATGTGTTTCATAGCGACAATAAACTGCAGTTTAACAAAGATGATATAATTACCGGGTTTGAACAAAGGGGTAAAGAAGTTTCAGTCTACTCCTTTGCCGAGCAGGAACAGGTTGAACAGCATATAAAAGATATGGGTATAACCCCGGTTGATATCCACAGGATTAAAATGACACTTGAAGATGCCTTTATCGGCCTGATGGGGAGATATTAAAATGAAAATGAATATATTATTTTCTCTTCTCCTTAAGGAGTGGCTCAAGCTGCGACGCTATTTCATAGCCGCCCTGGTGCTTAACTTTACTATATGTATAAAAATATTTTTTGACATCCGCCAGCAGATGCGAGCGGAACATTCTGAAATGGTCTGGTACCAGGCCATTCATCTCCATTCAATTCTCTATGAGGATATACAGTACTTACCCCTTATCACCGGGCTGATACTGGCAGCAGCCCAGTTTATCCCCGAAATGCTGGGAGAACGACTGAGAATATCCCTCCATCTTCCCATAAAACGAAATGTCATGTTGTTTTACAGTATTCTTTGCGGACTGTTACTTTACTTAACTGTCTGTGTGATGAACCTGCTGCTCATCAAAATGACTTTGCAGGTGTATTTCCCGATGGAAGTGGCAGCGACTGTACTCACAACCATGCTCCCCTGGATACTGGCAGGTCTGATTGCCTATCTCGGAAGCATCACCGTTCTTCTTGAACCTGCCTGGCCAAGGAAAATCTTCATCCTTCTCATCTTTGCGGTTTTAGCCACCATGTTGTTCAGCGGAATCGGCTATAGCTGGTTTATCCCTGCTCTTGGCTGGCTGATACTGATCGCCCCATTATCACTGTTTACTATATTTGAATCCGGGCGCAGGTTTCAGGAAAAAGGGGGATCATGATGAATATACAAAAAATATCGAGATACTGCATAATCATACTTGCAATTGCAGCCATGAGCTATGCCCTGCCAACTGGTTTTGACAAGGTTTTCGGACAGAAAATCGGCAATCCCCTGCTTTTTTACAGCCCGGTGTTAGAGCAGTTTGTCTACCGGGAATCCCTTGGCGGTCATCGATTCAACTATAAAGACGAAGAAGGTAATAGTTATGACCGGGCTGAATTTGAGGCCATGCTGCCTTTTCTTTATTTCAGAAACCTGGAGAGGAAAAAACTCCTGCCGGTAACCGTTGGTGGACAGAGTTTTGACACGGCAGATATCAAGGCCGGCAAGCAGGGATTTTCAACCAAGAGCCGCCACCTGGAAAGCCACCACCAGCAGATAGACCTGTACCCGCTCTTCAACAACGACCCGGAAGTGGCGATCATGCCATTTCCTGAAGATGTATTCAGGTTCACCGACCGTACCATGGAATTCGTCAATGCCGATTACAACAAGTTAAACATGGTCTTGACCGGCAGGTTCACCGATGCCATGAAAAAATTAGGCTTCAGCTTTCCTGCCACGGTTATTGGCGGTAAAACCACCAACCTCAAGCCTTTTGACGAAGGATTTTTTATCCGGGACAGTATGGGCGTTGTTTTCCATGTAAAAAGAGTACTGGACAAACCTTTGATTGTCAGAACCTCCATTGATCCTGCCCTTGATATTAAGGATATTATTATCTCTGAAAACAGACGAAGAGAGTTTTACGGTACGATTTTCACAAAACAGGGTGGTCTCCACCTTATCTCCTATGATAACTACCGGCTGATTTCTCTGCCGGTTGACAACTACCGTCCCGCTGACATGGATTTCACCCTGCTGATCAACCCTCTTTATAGAACAGTGATCATCAGCGGTCCAACAACGGTTTACGGGACAGCCATGGATAGTGATTACAATGTGATCAGAACCTTTGAATTGGAGCGCCACAACCCCAACCCGCCTGCGTTTAAATTTGCAAGGGATCTGCTTTTTCCTTTCCAGATAAGCTTTGAGAGTCCCTACCGGGGCCATGCCCATCCACAGTTTAAGTTCGGTGGTCTCTGGTCATTTGCCGGTATATTCATGGCAATGGGTGTCTTTTTTATTGCAACCGGTAAACAGATTAAAATACCGGCTGTAAAAAAAATCAAGGAACAGATCATAAATAATAAAAGCGATTTTGCCCTGGTACTTACCACCGGATTTTTTGGCCTGATCGCCATTGCTTTTATCAGCAGGGATTAGTTTTAAATTCAGGATTTCGGATTTGCGGAGCCGCTAACCCTGATTGTACCGTACAAATGATCAAGGCCGGCAGCAAGAGTCGCCTGCGGCTGCCCGGCTTGAATGCTTTCAGCTATGGGGCACAGGTGGACACCCCGAAAGGCGAAATTTGATTTGACCGGGTTCAAATATAAGCCTTATTTCTCGATATTAATATTTAATAGATAAGGTGTAGTTCCATGCAGATGAATTGATACTGGAATCACCCTGATGTTTCTCGCTCTCTCGTTATACCGCTCCGCGGTGTAACGTATTTTGTGGTGTGCCTCTCATTGTTAGCCATATGTAATTATTCTGCAGTAAGCTAAACTTTATTGTTGCACACGAGTTTATTTTCATATATTATCTATTGACTTTGACAGTAACAGTCAGCCATTTAAACAACATTTTACAAGGGGGAACACAGGTGCACAGAACAAATTTAATCGAGACAGTTGCCCATTCTACGGGTTTAAGCAGAACGGTAACAGAACAGGTTGTCCGCAGTTTTGAAAAAGTTATTATTAATACCCTGGAAAAGGGCAACTCTGTAAATCTGGTTGGTTTTGGTAAATTTTCAACGATTGACAGATCAGCAAGAAAATGTCGTAATCCCCAAAATGGTGAGATTATGGATGTCCCTGCAAAAAAATCTGTCAAATTCAAGGCTGGAAAATGTCTTGCAGAAACAATTAACCGGTAAAGGATAAAAATTAAATCGGTTGTACGGAATCGCGTCATCCCTTGAGCCTGTTACCTTATTTATTATATGGAAGAGCAGCATCACCATCCATCCTGCCCATTGGATTATTTTACTCCTGATACCTGTTTATAAACGGATTGATACAGTCAGTTCAGGAACAAATAAAAATAACGGCAGGCAATTATAGCATAAAAAAGGTAAAACAATGGCAAGTCAAAAGGTACTGGAAGACAGGAAAAAAACCTGTTCTCTTTTAAAACTGGCAGAAAAAAAAGCCTCCTCCCCCGAAGCATTTGTCAAGGTGGCAAATGCTGTCCTTAAGTACAGTGACGACAATACCTGGAAAGAGGAAATAAAAATTCAACTGGACAAACGGGAACAGTTCACTGATATTTATGCCAACTTCATAAAAAAAGAGAGTGAATGCAGCACCAGCGGCTGTTTCCGTAATCTTGCCAGGAAAGTTTTAGCTGAAACAGAAGACAGAGCATACTGTGCCAGGCTCTATGAAAAAGCAGAGGAACGATGCTGCTTCTTTAATGATTACCTGCTCCTTGCAAACGAAGTGCATGAGCATCTGGGCGACCGGAAACGGCTTGAAAAAATATACCGGCAGATGCTTGCCAACTGGGACGAACTGCCAAAGATCAACACAATTATCGAACATTTCCTGAGCAGATTGGATAACGGCGAGAGATGGGCAAGAGAAATATACCATGAAAAAGAAGATAATTGCAGAGTGAGAGGAGATTTTATCCGCCTTGCAGTGAGCGTATTCAGAGCCACAGGGGATCAGGAATGGGCCCGCCGCCTTTACCGGCAGGCACAACAACATTGCCGGTCAAGGGCTGAGTATATGGTACTTGCCTGGTCTATCCATGAAAACTTTGGCGGAGATGACTGGGGCTGGGTTATTTCTCTCTACCGGAAGGCATTTGAGCTCTGTACGGATCATCTTCATTTCAATCAGGTCATCCG
>CAZHPX010000120.1:0-5087 GCA_964534785.1 uncultured Desulfobulbaceae bacterium
TTTGATCCTTGCATGCGGGGGTTCGAATCCCTCCGCCCCAGCCATTTTTTTTGTTACCTCAAGTTGAACTATAACTAAATTAAAACATATTGATGAGACGTTAATATGCCGAACATTATGAAAATATTCACCGGCAATGCCAATCCGGATATTGCCCGGGAAATTTGTGATTATCTTGAAATGCCCCTTGGGGAAGCTGAGGTAAGAAAGTTTTCAGATGGAGAAATTTTCGTAGAAATAGGTGAAAATGTCCGGGGAATGGATGTTTTTATTGTCCAGCCTACCTGTACGCCGGTAAACGATCACCTGATGGAGCTGCTGATCATTATTGATGCCATGCGCAGAGCGTCAGCTCGCAGAATTACAGCAGTAATGCCATATTACGGTTATGCCCGACAGGATAGAAAGGTCAGACCCAGAGTACCGATTACAGCCAAGGCCGTGGCAGAAATGCTCATGGCTGTGGGGACACGCCGGGTACTCTGTATGGATCTGCATGCCGGCCAGGTTCAGGGTTTTTTTAATATACCTGTTGATCATCTTTATGCAGCACCTATTCTCTTGAAACATATTCGTACAAATTTTGATAATGTGGTCATGGTTTCCCCGGATGCGGGCGGGGTTGAGCGAACCAGGGCTTTTGCAAAACGGTTGGATGTTGATCTTGCCATAATCGACAAAAGGCGGCGGCGGGTCAATGAATGTGAAGCCATGAATGTAATTGGTGATGTTGAAGGGAAAACAGCGGTTCTCCTTGATGATATGGTGGATACAGCAGGAACTCTTTGTGGTGCAGCCATGATATTGAAAGAAAAAGGAGCAAACGATGTCCATGCCTGTTGTTCCCACGCGGTGCTTTCCGGCCCGGCTGTAGAGAGGTTGAATGCATCATGTCTTAAATCGCTGGTGGTAACCAATTCCATCCCGCTTGGTGAGAAGAAAAGTAAATGTGATAAAATAGAGGTCTTGTCTGTTGGTGAATTACTTGGAGAAGCAATTAAGAGAATTCATGGAGAAGACTCGATCAGTTTATTGTTTGTCTGAGTGTCGGACGTCAGAAGCCAGAGGACAGTTTTTTTAATTTATTTTCAGTAACAGGCAGGAGCCTGTAGAAGAGGAGGCGTGATATGATACAGGTAACAATGCCGACAACCGTTCGTTCGGTCTTTGGAAAGGGTCCCATGCGGCAGTTAAGGATGAATGGTAAAACCCCGGCGGTACTGTACAGTAATGGGGTGGAGTCATTGCCTCTGGAATTTGATGCAGGAGTTATTTTTAAAAATCTTTTGTTTATCCAAGGACGAAATGCTGTGGTAAAGCTTGAAATGGAAGGGGAAAATGAGAGTACCCGTCAAGTAATTGTTCAGGCAATTCAGAAATATCCCGTCTCGGACAAACTGGTACATGTAGATTTTCTGGAAATTGAAATTGATAAACCGAGAAGTTTTTCCGTACCTGTTGAGTTTACCGGTGCAGCTCGTGGTGTTGATATGGGTGGTGAACTGCGGGTGTTTAAGGATAAACTTCAGTTACGGGGCCGCCCCTTGGATATTCCGGATTCCATAACAGTTGATATAACAAATTTAGACCGTGGTGAAGCCGGAATTTTGCTCTCAGAGCTTAAACTCCCTGATAATGTGGAAATGCTTGATGATGGTGCAGTTACCTGTGTGACTGTTTATTAATACCTTCTCCGGAATTTTTGTTATAAAAAACAGGTAGGGTAAGCATAGGTTCCGAGCATAAATTCTGATAAAAAATCATAACTGTTCCGCTATTTTAAAAAAGCTGTACGGTCATCGGGCTGGTAACTGTTCAGAAGCACCTCACGGAGTCTACGCTTACAGCTCAGGGGATACGGTAAGTCTGGAGCTGCCCCCGGTGAACAGTTATAAAAAATCTTTAAAGGTCGAGAGGGTTCTCGGCCTTTTTTATTTTTCTTCTGTTTTTTTTATCATGAAAAGAAATAGCTGGTATTTTTTGAGCTACACTTAAAGGAAACACAGAGCTGGATAATGCGGTGAATAGAGATGGCGGAATCTGATTTTTTAATTGTCGGACTTGGTAACCCTGGTCCAAAATATCAGTTAACCCGCCATAATATAGGGTTCATGGCTATTGATCATTTTGCTGCGGCGAATGAATGGGTGATTGACAGGTTCAAGTTTGACGGGGTTTATTGCCGGCACAGGTCCGCGGGTAAGCAGATAATACTGCTTAAACCTGAAACCTATATGAATCGTTCCGGTTATTGTGTTGCTGCTTTCCTTCGTTTTTTTAAAATACTTCCTGCCAATCTGCTGATTATTCACGACGATCTTGATCTTGCTTCAGGGCGGGTCAAGGTGGTGGCAAGAGGAGGAAGTGGAGGTCATAACGGTATTCGTTCCATTGTGGAACAGTTAGGGGAAAATGATTTTTGCAGAGTAAAAACAGGTATTGGCCGGCCTGGTGCTGCCGGGCAGAATGATGGTATACCTGTTGATCGTTATGTCCTTTCAAAATTTCAAAAAGAAGAGCTTGCAGGTTTGGAAGATGTTTTTTCCTTAATTGATCAGGCAGTTAAAATCTTTATTTTCCGGGGGATTGTTCACTGCATGAATGAGATAAACAGCGGCAGATGTAAATAGCTGTGAACAGGGCGGGCATGGAAGTAGTGCTTTGCTTTTTCGGTGAAATATGGTATAAAACACTTTTAAAGGATTTTTGTTGACTGTTTCGTATGTTTTTTAATTTGATACGAAATTATGCTTAGATCTGTCGGTTAGGCTTCCAAGTGTCCATTCTAAAATAGGCGTTATCCTTTTTCAAAAAGTTTTCACTTACGAAAATGTCTATCGGAAGATGTGCAGGCTTGACATTTACTACCTGATTTTTTTTTGTCTTTAGGAGGAAATTGTGTTTGCAACAGGAGATATGGCTGTATACCCGGCTCATGGAGTTGGATGCATCAAAGCAATTGAGACACAGAATGTGGGTGGTATTGATCAGTCTTTTTATGTGATGAAGATTATAGATAATGATATGACTATCATGATTCCGACTGTCAACAGCGAAAATGTTGGTCTTAGAGCTATAATCTCCAAGAAAGAAGTTGCTAAGGTCATTGATATTCTTAAAGATCGTGATTTTAAAATCAGTTCTCAAACCTGGAATCGCCGTTACCGCGATTACATGGAAAGAATCAAAACAGGTTCAGTTTATGAAGTTGCTGTTGTTTTGAGAGATCTTCTCATCTTAAGGGTAGATAAAGACCTGTCTTATGGTGAAAGAAAAATGATGGATACAGCAAAGAACCTGCTTATTAAAGAGTTATCCCTTGCCCAGAAAATCGAAGAAAAAAAAGTTGAACAACAGTTGGATAAATTGTTTGCTTGATGATGTGATCTGTTTTTAAAGAATAAAGGATGAATTTTATTATCTCCGGGGAGGAGCTTGATCACCGTCTTGATCATTTTCTTGTCCATCATTTCCCAGATTTTTCACGGTCATATTTGCGGAAATTGATTATTTCCGGTGCAGTTCAGGTAAATAATGCCAAGGTTAAGGCAGGTTATAAACTGCGTAACTTAGATGTCGTTAACCTTGAATTTCCGAAAATAAAGCCTTCAGAACTGATTGCAGAACCGGTGAACTTTTCGGTTATTTATGAAGATGAATATCTTCTGGTTGTCAATAAACCGGCAGGACTGGTTGTCCATCCTGGAGACGGGAACCGGCAGGGAACTCTTGTGAACGGCTTGCTGTATCGTTATGGTTCGTTATCAGGTTATGAATCTGATCGTCCTGGTATCGTTCATCGTCTTGATAAAGACACATCGGGTGTGCTTGTTGTGGCGAGGACTGATCTTGCTTTGAACAGGCTTGGAGAGAGTTTCAGAAATCGCCAGGTGATCAAAAAATACCTTGCCCTTCTCCTTCGTCATCCCGGCAGGGACACGGGACGGCTGGTTGCCCCCATTGGTCGGCATCCGGTTAACAGAAAGAAAATGGCTGTTCGTCCCCAGGGGCGTTATGCGGCTACCCGCTGGTTGATCAAAAAAAACTGGCCGGGGTTTTGTTTGGCAGAAATAATTATTGAAACCGGTCGTACCCATCAGATTCGTGTTCATATGGCATCATTAGGAAGCCCTGTTGCCGGAGACAGACTATATGGCGGGACGGTAAAGGTGAAAGAAGAACTGTCTATGATTGATCGGCAACTTCTCCATGCTTCAACGATCAGTTTCAGGCATCCTGTTTCAGGGAAAGAAATTTCTTTTACAGCACCCATGCCGGATGACATGCTTCAGGTTATTGAAAAACTGGAAACTTGCTGTTAACAGCATGATAATAGGAATAACAGGAGGCATTGGCTCCGGGAAAAGCCGGGTGGCTCGTTACTGGTCAATGGCCTTTCGTTTGAAACTGTTAAACCTTGATGGTCTTTGCCGGCAATTGTTGTTAAAAGAAAAGCCAGGCTGGCTTGCCATAAAAAATGAGTTTGGAGATAAGCGGTTTTTCACGGACACGGGAGAGCTTGATCGTAAAAATCTTCGCCGGGCAATTTTTGTTGATTCTGCTTTAAGGGATAGGGTTGACCGTCGTCTGCACCCTCTTGTTAAAGCTAAAATGGCTGATATATGTCGTCAAAACGACAAGGGTAATGATAACAGTACACTGTGGGTTGTGGAAATACCGCTTCTGTTTGAGGCCGGCTGGCAGGATGAAGTGGAAACAGTGATTGTTGTCTATGCGGATATCTCAACACGAATCAGTAGAATAATGGATAGGGATGGTGTTTCTGAGGAAGAGGCTTTCATGGCGGTAAGTTCTCAGAAAACTCTGGAAGAAAAAGCTGAACAAGCTGATTTTGTTATAGAAAACGATGATACATGGCTTAGTACCTGTCGGCAGGTATTGTTTTTGGGGCGATTGCTTGGCAAAAAATGTTGAATACTTTTTTAAAAAGCTCTTGACAGTATACTTGTGAACAAATACTTATAAGCTTGATGATTTAAAAATCAAAGTTTCTGTGGGAAGTATTCTCGTCTACCACTAGTGTCCCAACGTTTAATCGAACAATTTCAACTGGATAACATTGGGGG
>CAZHPX010000121.1:0-4997 GCA_964534785.1 uncultured Desulfobulbaceae bacterium
GCCAAGAATCCGGTAACTGCGACTGACCATATCCTGAGGCTCAATCAGCAGGCCGACCTGGATTCTGGCATTATCAAAGACCTGGCCGATAATATCAGCGGCAAATTCAGGGTCTTTTTCCTGCAGAGAAACAAGATTTTTTATCAGCGGATTGGCGGGATTGATTTCAAGGTCTTTTTTCCCGGCCATGGCCTGGTTCATATCGCCTCCCTGGGCCTGGATAATCCGCTCCATGGATGAGGTTATATAGCCGTCCACATTGACAAGCATGGCGGGGCTGTCTACAAGGCGATTAGATGATTTGACTTCTTTTACCTGATCGCCAAGGGTCTCTTTAAAAAATTGGCAAAGCTTTGTTACGCTTTCATTATCAAGCGATTCTCCCTGCTGAGTATCTTTTTCTTCTGTTTTTTCTTCTTCCGCCGGCAGACGAAGATCAGCCCGATCCGCAGAAAGAAGTTTTTTTCCTTCATATTCGCCAAGATGGCTCAGAACAAAATCATCTATTGGCTCAAGGGTATAGATGATTTCCACACCTCTCTTTTTAAACATTTCCACATAAGGACCAAACTCAATGGCAGCCCGGTCAGGCCCGTTGATATAATAAATAGAGTCCTGATCTTCTTTCATTCGGCTGATATAATCAGCAAGGGAAATCATTTCTCCGGCTTTTGCGGCAGATGATTCAAAACGAAGCAGCTTGCCCAGATCTTTTTGAAATTCAAAATCCGTGGTCACCCCTTCTTTTAGAAACCCGCCAAAGATTTTCCAGAATTCAAGATATTTTTCTTTATCCTTCCCGGATTCCTCTGCCATAAGTTTAAGAAAACGACGGGTAATCACCTCTCGTAACTTTCTTACCAGGGCATTATCCTGAAGGGCCTGACGGGAAATATTAAGGGGCAGATCTTCAGAATCGACAACTCCTTTTAAAAATCTGAGCCAGGTGGGCAGGATATTTTCACTGTGCTGATCAATCAGTATCTTGCTGCAATATAAATTAACTCCAGGTTCCATGCGGCCCATGCCTATGTTTTCAAAATTTTGGGCAGGCACAAAGAGCAGGGTATCAATGGCAAGAGGTGCATCAGCAGAAAAATGAAGCCGGTACATTGGTTCGTCAATGGCATTACCGATGAATTTGTAAAACTCCGCATACTCTTCATCGCTTATTTCATTTTTTGCCCTGGTCCAGATAGCCTGGATAGTATTGATGGTTTTCCCTTCAACCTTGACCGGAAATGGCACAAAAGCAGAGTACTGGTTGACGATTCTTTCAACGTTGAACTTGGTTGCATAGTCCTTTGCATCTTCTTTTAATTTGATAATAATTTTCGTTCCCCGGTGCAGGCCTTCGCATGGTTTAATTGTGTAGGAACCGCCACCGTCTGACTCCCATTCGTATCCTTCTCCGCCATCCCATGGCCGGGTCTGAACTCTGACATTGTTACCTGCCATGAAGGCCGAATAAAAGCCGACCCCGAACTGACCGATAAGGTTGACATCTTTCTGGGCTGCGTCGGCCAGCTCTTCAAGGAATTTATTTGAGCCGGAATGGGCAATGGTACCAAGGTTTGTTTCAATATCCTCTTTGGTCATCCCTATGCCGGTATCGGTTATGGTGAGGAAATGCTTTTTATCATCGCATTCTATATTTATTTCAAGGGGGACATGGGCATCAAATTCCGGTTTTTCCGTCAGGCTCAAATGCCGATATTTTTCCAGGGCATCGGCTGCGTTTGAGATCAGTTCCCGGATGAACACATCCCGCTCCGTGTACAGGGAATTGATGACAATATCGAGAACCTTTCTGGTCTCTGCCTGGAACTCTTTGGTTTCAACCTGTTCTGTACTCATTACTCTCTTCCTCATTTTTATGATTGAATTTCTTGATTCTATCCTTTTATCCTTATATATAGGAATAAATCTTCACTACTCAAGCAAAGATTCATTACCAAGCCAAATAAATAAGCATGATTGCCCCTCTGTCAAGTGGAGTACCATGCCCATTCCTTTAACAATAAACGGTATCATTATTTTCCCATGAACAGTCAAACCCATGAAGTTATTATTATCGGTGCCGGATTATCAGGTTTAAGCGTTGCCCGTTTTCTTAAAGACAAGCAAACGGATATTGAACTTCTTATTCTGGAACAGAGTCACCGGCCAGGCGGAGTTATCGCAAGCCATAGCGAAGAAGGGTATCTTGCTGAACGGGGACCCCATGGATTTCTGGATAACTGTCTGGAAAGCAGGGTTCTCGTTCATCTTGCCGGTCTTGGCGAAGAAGTGGAAAAAGCACCGTTAAAAAAGTTTCCCCGCTATATATGTTTAAATGGCAGGCTCAACACCATTCCCCAGAGTCCGCTTAAAATCTTAAAAGCACCTGTCCTTCCAGTTACAGCCAAGTTAAGAGTTTGTGCTGATCTCTTTAAAAAGCCCATGCCCGGAGAACCAAGTGTAAGTGATTGGGTAACATATAGATTTGGCAAAGCAATCATTCCCTTTGTCGATGCAGTGTTCACCGGTACCTATGCCGGAGATATCAACAGGTTGAGTATTGATGCGGTAATGCCGGGGGTGCGCAATCTTGAAAAGCAGTATAACTCAGTGATTTGGGGAGTACTGAAAAAATCATTGGCCGGCAGGAAAGATGGTAAAGGGAAAAAAGCAAAGTTTGTTCTTCCGGCCATGACGAGTTTTCGGACCGGAATGGGGCGGCTTCCCCAGGCACTCGCAGCTCCCCTGGAAACTGGTCAGGAGATCATGTACAAAACAACCGTCGAAAAAGTTATCCCCAAAAAAGATGGTTGGCAGGTTATTACCTGCCATAACAGATTTTCCTGCCGCCACCTGATTATGGCTCTGCCTGTTAATCTATGCCTGCCGCTTCTTGCAGACTTAAATGATGTGAAACCACCGCCGGTTAATTCTATTCCCGAAGCAAAAATTTTAACAGTGGCTCTTGGTTTTTCCAGGCAGGCCGATATTCCCTTTGGTTTTGGTTATCTTGCTCCGGAGTCAGAACAACGCTTCACCCTTGGGGCTCTTTTCTCATCCCATATGTTTGCCGGTCGGGCCCCGGCCGGCAAGCAACTCATCGAAGCCCTGATCGGAGGCCGTCGTCATCCGGAAAGGATAGAGATGGACGATGAGGAAATAATTGCCAATGTTTGTCATGACCTCGGTCGGCTTATGGAACTTCCCACTCCTTCATACGCACGGGTATTACGTCCGGGAGGCACCATCCCACAGCTTGAAAGCGGTTATCCATCCCTGCTTGACTGGTACAGGAACCTGCATAACCAGTTTGATAATCTTCATATATGTGGTTTTGGCTGGAACGGAATAGGTATAAATGATATGACCAAAGAAGCCTGGCGGACAGCGAAAAGAATTTTGAGCCAAAAAATGGAGGAGAAGGAGGCGGAGGTCAAAGGGGTATATTTTTAAGTCATTATTTTTTTGTCTTGTCCTGCCAATTTCATCGGGGTGAACTGTCAGGACGAACTGCATGGTACCCAGGCCTGTCTCTATTCTTTTTTCAATTTTCGGGATAATATATCTACCTGCTCCCGCACATCATTTTTTCTGGAGCACTTATGGGTTACTACTTTAATGGCATGAAGGACTGTGGAGTGATCACGATTATAAAGAGCACCGATATCAGCAAGCGAGTGGTCGGTATATTTACGGGTGAGGTACATGGCCACCTGACGGGGAAAAGTAATGCTTCTTCTCCGGGAGCGGGACACCAGGTCATTAACAGAAACATTGTACTGGCAGCCAATTAACTCCCGAATAGCCTTTCCGTCTAATTGCAGCGGCATCTCCACCAGGTTACTTAATACATCTTTAACCAGTTCCATATCAGGGGTGGTTTTTAACAGGCAGGACCTGGCACGAATGCCAAGAATGGCATTTTCAGTCTTTCTTATATCTCCTTTCAGATAACGGGCAAGGTGATTAATCAGCTCATCGCTTAGTTCAAGATTGTTAATTCCTGCTTTATTACGGATAATTTTGACCCTGGTATCGTAATCAGGTACCTCAATCCCGGCAATCAGGCCGGAGGTCATCCTGGAGAGGAAATCATCATCCAGCCCTTCCAGTTTACGCGGTGCTACCGCAGAAGTGAGGATAACTCTGCGACCGGATTTAATCAGATAGTCAAGAACCATGTTCAGCTCTTCCTGGGTCTTGTTTTTACCGATCAGGGTGTGGACATCTTCAACCAGCAGCATATCACAACTTTTCACATATTTATGGCTGAATTTATCCATGGTTCTGTTTCGTAAGCTATTTACCATTTCAGCGGTGAACTGCTGGGCAGTTAAATAATGAATCCGGGTAGAAGGAGCTTTATCCATAACCGTATGCACCACTGCCTGGGTTAAATGGCTTTTACCAAGGCCGGTACCGGAGTTCATAAACAGACAGTTCCCATAGGTATGATCCCCCCTGGCAAGGGAATCACAGGCTGAATGGGCCAGCATGTTACTCTCACCGACCATGAACTGCTGAAAAGTGTAACCGGGGTGGAGGGAACGAATACGGTTTACAACCGGCGTGGTGCCGGGCAGGCGAAGCTGCCCCTGCGGGTTGTCCACTATAACAGGTTTGCTATTGCTGGAAACAGAAAACTTTACCGTAACCGGGATGCCTGCCACCTGTTCAGCAGTGTTACGAATCAGCTCAAGATAGTGATCTTCAGCCCAGGAACAAAAAAAACGATCCGGCGCCGCCAGAGTAATATCACGTTCGCCACTTTTTTCACAATAAAGAGGTTCAATCCACAGACCATGTTCATTTTCCGGTAATACTTGCCGCAGAGCCAATTTAATTGTGTTCCACATCATGTTATTTCCCTTATTTTTTGGACCTGAACCCTGTAACCGCTTGCAATTCATTTAGCAGGATAAATATATCCATTGTGATTATCCCAGGAGCCTGTCCGAGAATGCATTTTTCCCCATCTCTGCGTTATTTTCAAAAAA
>CAZHPX010000122.1:0-4969 GCA_964534785.1 uncultured Desulfobulbaceae bacterium
GAAATCTATCAGCATGTTTAACCAGAATAGCAGCAACCCGTTCCTGCACCTCAGGACTCTGAAGCCAATCGGCTATTTCTTCTTCATGGTCTTCAAGGTAACTGCGAATTCTTTCCTCAAGCCCCTTGGGATCAATAAAACTTTTTGCCATGGCCGCCATGGGGCCAAGGGAAAGTAGAAAATGCTCCACTCCTTTAAGGATACCAGCTACAATCCGATCACGCACACCCGGTTCGCCAATTAGAGATGCCAACCTTTTCATCAGCCCTGGAGTCTGATTCTTCAGACCAGTAAACAACAGCTCAACCAACTCATCCGGCAATATATCCCGCAATGTTTTTTCCTGCTCAACAGCTTCATCAAGTCGTTGCCGCAGGTACGAGGCCAGCCACTCTTCAAGACCGGGAGCCCCTGCAAGTTTCTTCAGCAGATCATCAAAAAAACGATAGAAATGCGTCCGATCTGAAACCGTAACAATAGATTCAAGCTCTTTCTCTCCATATTTCCCTAACTGCTCATCGGCAACCTTTGCAAGTAGCTCTGCAAAAGAATCACTCTGCAGATAACTGTTTGCCCCATTCTTTATCTGCTTTTTTAAAGCCCGCAAACCAACCTTTGCATATCCCTGAAATCTTTCCGGCACGAAGGATAACAGCGAACCGAAATCCTTTTCCAGGATATTTTCAATCCTGCTGTCCAAAAGAGTATAAAGACGTTCCTGAAAAGGTTCATGGGAAAGGGCGGCACCGACATCTTTGCCAGTCAGTAAATGTTCACCAACCATGGCACCAATATTTACAGCCAGCTCCTTTCGTTTGCCGGGAATAACCCCGGGAGTCATGGGAACCCTGATTCCAAAGACATACCAGGGACGCAAAGGCCTGAACAACATGCGTATGGCTATCCTGTTTGTTAAATAGCCTATAAACGCACCAATCAGCGGCGGTGCAATAAAAAGTAAAACTGAGCTGTCCATAATGAAAAATGTTTTCTCTGTTATTTTTTATTCTGTTATTATTGAATATATACCCTGATGATATCCATGCGTTTTCACTTTCAAATTATTATTTAAGTAATTCTATAAGCATGGAAGGATGAGAAAGCAAATGTTTGGCCCCGCTTTTCTGCAGTTCTTCTTCACCCCTGAATCCCCACAAGGCTCCGACCGGAGTCATCCCTGCCCTGCCGGCAGTGTACATGTCTGTTGAACTATCACCAAGGAAAAGGACTTCTTCCGGGGTAACATCAAGCTGTTTCGCTACCTCGATGGCTCCTGCCGGATCAGGTTTTTTCGCCACTTCGTCCCGCTGGCCAAAGACCGGGAAAAATGAAAAATCGGCCAGCATTTTTTCCACACAAATTTCAGTAAAGGCATGGGGTTTATTGGATAATATTGCCATGGGCATAGACATGCCGGTAAGCTCGACCAGCAGCCCCTCAATCCCGTCATATGGTTTTGTCTTCACTGCCCAGTTTTCTGCATAATCTTCACGGAAAGAGTCCGCAATCAGAGCAATACTCTGCTCGTCCTGCCAGGACCCGGGAACAATCCTCTCAATCAGGGTTGTCAACCCGTTGCCGACAAAATACCGGTATGCGGCAACCGGATGCGGCTCTAACTGATGGACAAGTAAAGCCCGGTTACAGGAGGCGGCAATATCCTCAAGAGTATCAAGCAGAGTTCCATCAAGATCAAACAGGATCGCTTTATATGACATGATTCCCCCATTTAAAATCACAGGATTTTGACTTTAATTTATAATATATGGTATAATCAGCCCGGCTGTGTATGCCACGAGGTACTGCTACAACTGACATTATCATTTTAGTTCATCCTGGTACAGACCTTAATAAAAAATACAAAATAATCATTAAATACCGAATTACAAAAAAAAATGAAAAAAAGAAAGACTCCCCCTGACCTCAAAGAACGAAACAGCGGTGTCCTTATTCATTTGACCTCCCTGCCAGGACCGTATGGAATCGGTGATATGGGGTCATCCTCATTTAATTTCATTGATTTTCTGGTTGAATCAGGGCAAAAATACTGGCAAATTCTTCCTGTCGTACCGACAAGCCAGGTTTTTGGAAATTCCCCCTACATGAGTTCTTCAGCATTTGCAGGCAGCCCTTTGTTAATCAGCCCGGAAAGTCTGTTTCAGGAAGGTTTACTGAAAAAACAAGACATTTCTCCACCGGTTTTTTCTGAGTATCAAGTCAACTATAAACAAGTTACAATATGGAAAAAAAATATCCTCCAGCTTGCCTGGCATACATTCAGGGCCGGCAATTACAAAACTACCCTGGACAATTTCTGCAGACAACAACCATGGGTGAAAGATCATGCCCTGTTCAATGCCTTGAGAAATAAATACGCCAAAAAAACATGGTACCAATGGCCAGGGGATATTCGCTTCCGTCTGCCGGCAGCCATGGAAACAGCCTGTCAGAAACTAAGCGAAGAAATTGATTTTGCTGTTTTTCAGCAGTATCTGTTTTTTCAACAATGGCAACAACTTCTTGATTATGCCGGAGCAAAAACAATCAGCCTTATCGGTGATCTGCCCATATATGTTGCCCTTGATTCTGTTGATGTATGGGCCAACCGGGAAATTTTTGATCTTGATCAAAATAGCGGCAGAGCAAAAAACATAGCCGGTGTTCCGCCTGATTATTTCAGCAAAACCGGGCAGAGATGGGGAAATCCCCTTTACAGGTGGAACAGCAGAAAAAAATCTGTAAAGACTAAGCTTTATAACTGGTGGCAGCAAAGACTGAAAAGCAGTTTTGCCATGGTGGATGCTCTTAGAATCGACCATTTTCGTGGTTTTGAATCATATTGGGCAATACCGGCAAAAGAAAAAACCGCTGTTAAAGGTAGATGGAAAAAAGGACCGGGCATAAACTTCTTTCAAGAAATGGAAAACCGGCTTGGCAGGCTCAACATCATTGCTGAGGACTTGGGAGTAATTACCCCGGAAGTTGAAAAACTGCGTAGTGAACTTGGTTACCCCGGCATGAAAATCATCCTCTTTTCTTTTGACGGCAATCATGACAACAGCTATCTGCCTTATAATATGAAAAAAAACTTCGTTGTCTATACCGGAACCCATGATAACGATACTGCTGTAGGCTGGTATCTCAGCCCGGCAACCAGCCCGGAATCACGCCGTCAGGCAAAACAAACGGCCAATCGTAAAGATAACGAGGCCTCCGATTTTCACCGGAACCTGATATATCTTGCCCATTCATCGGTCGCCAACATCTCCATTATTCCCATGCAGGATATTCTTGGCTTTGGTAATGATTGCCGGATGAATATCCCCGGTACCTCATCGGGTAACTGGCAATGGCGTTTTGCGGCCCGGTTTATTACCAGTGAACTTTCCGCCTCACTGAAAGAAACCACAACCTTATTTGGCCGTCTCAATCAAATAAAAAAAGAAAAATCCGAAACCCCATAATGACTCGAAATGACAATCCAACGGAAACAATCTTGACAAAAAGAGAAAGATATTATAGATATAGTCCTTTATATCGTTATAAAGGCCCCATCGTCTAGCGGTCCAGGACGTCGGCCTCTCACGCCGAAAACAGGGGTTCGATTCCCCTTGGGGTCACCACATTTAAAGCCAGCAAGATCAGCAAGTTACTGTTGAATTTGCTGGCTTTTTTTATGCCTGCATTTTCGGGCATTTTACATAAATTTTGGGGAAATTATGAGGAAATTATGATGACGAGTGGTAAAAAAATGGTAATTTATCTCCATCAAGAATACCTATCCATGCCTGTTACTCTCTTACCGTACCAACAATCTCGACCTCCCCCTGTGTCAGGATAGTTTCGTATCCATTATCAGGCAGAACAGGGTCTTTAAAAAAAATACGAAGCCCTTCGAAATCACTTCTGATGCGGTCAAGAACAATAATATTGGGGGTAATAAGGAGGAAATTTCGGGCCAATGCCGAGTCTGCTTCATACAGTTTGTGAAAAAAACACCAGGCTAACATCAGACTCATCACCTTGGTCTTGCCCGCCCCTGTTGCCATTTTAATAACAAACCTGCTCCACGATTCATCAAACATCCCGGCAGAAACTGCCCCCGATGAATCAAAACGCAAAAGGTCATATTTATCTTTTGCCTTTGCGACATCATAAAGATAAATAATGGTCTCAACGACCTCCTGCTGAGAGAAATAATACTGAAACTGTGCCATGGAACCATCTGCCCGGGGGAGGAGGTGTTCAGTGTGAAACCACCAGTTCAGTAACGACAGACTGGTACCAGAGGCGGCATCAGTTTTTCAGAACTTGATTCCCGCAGGGCCTCATCAGCCGGGAACCAGCGAAGCTCAGGGTCGAGTACAACATGGGGCGAAGCCGGAAAGTCAGGATGGAGTGCCATTGTATATTATCACCTCGATGTAAGGGGTTCAGCTTGTAACCCCTGCCGTTGTAGCATGTCTAACCTTACACGCTTCAACAGCAGAGATGAAAGATTATACAGATATGGAAAAATAATTACTGATTTTCTCACAAAAGTTCAAAACAATGACAACTGAGGCTTTTGTGGGGAATAAAATACTCCAATAATTACGAATGGGTTTTTGGCCCAACCATGAAATTGCCTTGTGGTTCCAAAAAAAAGATAGATATCTGTAAGCGCCACATTAAGCACATGTCGCCAAAGACCAGTGAGGTCAGTTGCTTTTTTTGGGAACATTCCAAGGTAGCAGAGCCTCATAATCTTCCAGCGTTACTGCCACAGGTAGCTTCTCAAAGATATAACGCAGATATGCGTACGGTTCCAACTTGTTGGCCTTGGCCGTTTCGATCAGGCTGTACAGTAGTGCACTGGCCTCAGCTCCTTCCGGCGTACCAGAAAACAGCCAGTTTTTTCTCCCGACCACAAATGGGCGAATACTGTTCTCCGCCATGTTGTTGTCAATGGAGAGGTTGCCGTCCTCAA
>CAZHPX010000123.1:0-4953 GCA_964534785.1 uncultured Desulfobulbaceae bacterium
GCCAGAATAGCTCGAAGTCTACGCTATCTGCAACCAAAAGCTGATATAAACTATAGGTATCCCAACATGACTTGATACTAAAAAATCAATCCATCGTTCGTCCACAACTTTCCAATTATCCATAAATCTTTGCATCTTCCAGCCAATATTGTTCTTCCTGTTTGATGACTTTTGCAACGAGACTCCTGCAAGTTTTTGCTGTCACTTTTGTAAATGCTGTTGGTAATTGTGCTCTAAAATTTTTCATTGTGAAATCACAGTGAGATGCCATGTAATTTTTTACAATTCCCCAGCATGTTTCGATAGGTTGAAGCTCTGGGTGATACTGCGGTGTTCGCAATATGGAATGACCAGCTGATTCAGCTATTTGATCAAGCTTGTATTCTGGTGCGGGTGCCATTCTTTTACACAACTCGTACAACTCGGGCTTTAGCATGTCTTCTGTCCATGGGATATCGTTCTTTTCCAACCAATCACAGAGAACTGCCTTGCGGGTTGTTGAGGTAGGGAACGCGTCCTCCGAAAACACATTATGATACTTGGCATTATCTAAAATTATAATTGAGTTATCTGGGATATTGGGTAACAATTGCCCTTGAAACCACTTAGAGAAATTATCCCAATTCATTTGTCCGTGATAATCCCCAGTGCGCTTGTTTGCATCAAAGAGCAATTGTGCATTTTTAACCCACCCTTTCTCAGTAACAGCATGTACAACAATTACACGGGGTCCTTTCCCTGATGGCTTATTAACCCAAGGGCCATCTTCTTTCAGGTACCAAGTGAATTGGTTTGAATGATTTTTATTTATATACGTTTCATCCAAATAGACTTCTGGTCTCTTTAAAGACCCATCGTCATTGCGATTTGCCAGTTTTTTCCTTAAATATTTTCTTCTTGATAGAACAACATAATCCTGTTCTTTAAGGGCAGTTCGGTGCTTACCAGTTCCATACATAAAACCGAACCGATCCAGAGAACCCAAAAAGGTTGACATCGGAATATTGACAGAGTGTTTTTTTTGTAGATAGGCAAGGATCTCCCCAGCTGTAATTTTTTGCCCCTTGAGATTTTCTTGACGAATGAACTCACGAATGACCGGTTGTAAGTTAATCGACAACCTATAGGGTGGTTTACCTCCGCCTTTATCCTCTTCTGTGCTACTGTGCTTTCCTTCTTTTTTATACGATGCCATTATCCTTTTAACGGTAACCTCACCTATCCCTAAACCTATAGCTACCCTTCCTGCTGCATTTTTTGTCGAAACTGACTTGTCTGATTTTCTTTCTTGATCATAGTGTTGTTTTAAATTCACTACCAATTCTTTCATTTCTGGCGTAAACTCTTTTCCCTGAAAAGCCATGATAATCCTCCTTGAGCCAAAGCTATTTAGTAAACTTTAGCCATAAGAAATATTATCATCCAGACACATCAAATGTCAACAAAATAGTATCAAGTCATACTGGGACTACTATAGTTTAACCGCAAAGTTTACGGTTAAAGATAAAGCAGGAAACAGATAAAATGCACAGGCTCCACAGCCAATGAATCTCTTGCCAGACAGTCTTGTTTTCTGTTAGATTGGACTTTTCAGATAATTAAACCATGCAGACTGCTGCGTCTTCATTTAAAAATAACAACAGACCATGAACTCAAAAATCACTGCTGTTATCCTTGCCGCTGGTAAAGGTACCAGGATGAAATCTGCAAAGGCAAAAGCTCTCCACGAGGTTTTCTTTAAACCCATGCTCCATCATGTCCTTGATGGAGTACAACGGGCAGGTATTGAACGAATTTGCGTAGTCGTCGGTCATCAGAAAGAAGCCGTCCTTTCTTCTCTGTCTGATTACCCCCATGAAGCTGTTTTCCAGGAAGAACAGCTTGGCACCGGCCATGCGGTACTCTGTGCCGAGAAAAGTTGTATAGGCAGCGGTGAGGTCATGATTATTTGCGGTGATACTCCTCTTATCCAGGCGGAGACCCTTGCCGCCATGATAGAATTTCACCGGGATAACCGCAATTATGTCAGCCTGATGACCACTGTCCTTGACGATCCCTTTGGTTATGGAAGAATTATCAGCGATGAACAGGGCAGTATTCTTAAAATTGTTGAACAAAAAGATGCCAGCCCGGAGGAATTAAAAATCAGGGAAATAAACGCCGGTATTTACCTTGTTGACCGGGAATTTCTCTTTCAGGCCTTGAAAAATATAGGTAATGACAACAGCCAGGGGGAAGTGTACCTGACTGATCTCATCGCCATTGCCAGGGGTAACCGCAAAAAAACACAACCTTTTCAGCATACGACGGCCCTTGATGTCCTTGGGGTCAACTCACGGGTTGAACTGGCCCGGGCCCGGGCAGAGCTGCAGATGCGCCATAACAGGGAGATCATGCTCTCCGGGGTTACCATGTACCGTCCGGAAACCATTCTCATCAGCCCGGAGAGTTCCATCGCCCAGGATACTGTCATTGAGCAGGGAGTGCAGGTCGTTAACAACTCGACCATTGGCGGAAACTGTTATCTGCAGGCCAATGTGCAGATCAACAGATGTGTAATCGGTAACAAAGCAGTTCTTGGTGCCGGCAGTGTTCTCTTTAATTGTACCATTGAAAACGAAGAACATGTTCCGCCCCTGACATATCGGGTTGCCTGATACCTGAATTGAGCGTTTCACCCATCTGTAAACAGGAGAAATTAAGTTATTACAGTCGGGTTATCTTTAAAACAAAACTGGCATGGAGTTCCCATGAGTGACATGAAAAAAATGTATTCAACAATCCTCGGAGACTCGTTTCCCATGGAAATGACCATTTCTTTTGGCGACCAAACCCTGATTTATCGTAAACGAACCTGGGCAATTCAGGGAGAAGACGGAACCCTGGAAGAACGGGGTCTGCGTTATGGGGAAAACCCTGATCAGGAAGCAGCCCTTTACGAGCTGGTCAACGGCAACTTGAACCTTGGAGACTGTAAATTCATTGATCCGGGCAACGGTCTGGTCAGTGCCATTACGGTCTCCGATATGCTCCAGGTAGGCAAACATCCCGGCAAAATTAATCTAACCGATGTGGACAATGGTTTAAATATCATCAAGTATATGACCAACAAGTCGGCAGCGGTTATTCTCAAACATAATAATCCCTGTGGGGCAGCCCTTGGTGATACACTCAGCGATGCCTTTGATCGGGCCAACCGTGCCGACCGGATAGCCGCCTTTGGCGGAGCGGTGGTCATGAGTAAAGCGGTGGATAAGGCCACAGCAGAGCTGATGAGCCAGAACTATCTTGAAGTTGTCTGTGCCCCTGAATTTGAGGAGGGAACTCTGGATATTCTCGGCAGGGCAAAGAATCTGCGGGTGATTCGCATGGACGGAATCAACCGTTTGGTTGATTTTGAAAAATTTCGCTTTGTGGATTTCAAGTCATTAATCGACGGTGGGATTATTGTCCAGCAATCCGCTGTCAACTCCATCCGCTCTTTTAAAGATTTGAAACCGGCGATATCAATCTGGAAGGATAAGGAATATCGCTGTGAACGACAGCCTGACCAGCGGGAAATAGATGATATGATTTTTGGCTGGGCAGTGGAACACGGAGTTACCTCCAACTCGGTGATTTATGTCAAAGATGGCTGTACCGTAGGGATTGGTACCGGTGAACAGGACAGGGTGGGGGTCGCTGAAATTGCTGTGCAAAAGGCCTATGTAAAATACGCTGACATAATCTGTTTTGACCGGTTTGCTATTCCCTATGCTGCTTTGGTCATGGAGATTAAACAGGGTAAACGGGATAAGAGCAATAAAGAAGAGATCGATGCTGAAGTTCAGGAAGAGCGGGCCGGACTTCCCGGCTCAGTAATGATTTCCGATGCTTTTTTCCCGTTTCGTGATGGTGCGGAAGTGGGAATAAAAGAGGGAATAAGTGCTATCCTTCAGGCAGGCGGTTCCATGCGGGATTATGAAACCATTGAGGCCTGTAATGAGGTTGACCCGCAGGTTGCCATGTTGTTCACCGGTCAACGTTCGTTTAAACATTAAGCTTGTTTTCTTTCTGTGTTGTTGCATGGGCATAAAGGCAACCGTTCCACAGGTGCTGATTTACGAAAAACTCAGGCCTGTAAGTGTACCAGTACAACCAGGTATGGTATCCCTTCAAAACTCTGCGGTTTGCAATGATAAAAACTAATAACTTCAGCTAATAAAATAACTTATCAAGAAGAGATTTCCTTGGAGGTTCGATGATGCTGTTTTCTACGATTTCATAGCCAAGCATTCGCAGGGTGTTTTCATCTACTCTATGCCTCTGTTCATATACAGAACGAATCAATCCGTTTTCCGGATTAACAAGTCTGAGAGAAAGATATATAACCTCTTCTGTTAAAGTATATGTTCCCACCACAACCGCCTGGGCTCGTTGTTGTGTCTTGAGAATATCAGGTATATTTCTGGTCAATATGAACTCGCCCTGCTCAGGATCGATAACGGCATTATGTCTTAACTTTGTTTCGTTAACCACAATGCCGTTACGGACTAATCCGGCGACTATGGCATTTTGGAGTGCTCGGCCAAAACTTGAGGAGTTGTTAATCCTGTCATTATCAACTGGAGTTAATACCAGAACCGGGTGGTCGCTGCTTGCCGGTATAAGAGGAGGAGAGGCAAATTCGATCAATTCTCTGCTGATTGTAGCACCGAGACTGGCAACATCCATATCATTATGGAGTACCATTGCCGGAGTACTGTGCTTACTGATGCAACCGCATGGAATGAAAAGCAGAACCAGGATGAGTATTAAATGTTTATATGACATAATCTGAAGAATCTGATCGTAATTGGTAGCTTGTAAAAGTAACAATTTCAGGCTGAACCATGGGTATAATCTGTAGTTGATGTCGTGAAAATTAATGGTAAATCCGTCTGTGACGGGTTACTACCATACTATCAGATATGT
>CAZHPX010000124.1:0-4953 GCA_964534785.1 uncultured Desulfobulbaceae bacterium
ATTCATAATTATTGACTTGAGAATAATAATATACCAGAAAAAACAAAACTGCTCTGTACCTGATACGTCATGGAATTGCAAGATTAACTGTTATGTCGATAATATTTTCATTTTCTCCGTAGGGGCGAACCTATGTGTTCGCCCCCGAACCTGAGCCTGTCAGCGAGATCAGGTGCCAATGGCATGGAGGGTTACCGTGTAGGTGACTGGTTTGCCGGCAAGGGGGTGATTATAGTCAACAGTGACTGTGTCATTGTTAACTGCCAGGACGGTTGCCGGAACCTGTTGCTGCCGACCATCTTTTTCGATGGCCAGGGAAAGAATCATTCCTGGTTCAGGTTCGATTCTGTCTTTAAACACGGAACTATGGATTTCATGAACCAGATTTTCGTGATGAAACCCATAGGCATCTTCGGGCTGAATGGTAACGATTCGTGTCTCGCCAGGCTCCATGCCAAGCAGAGATGCCTCCACGGCTTTCAGCACCTTGCCGGAGCCAATGCTCAGGTAGACAGGTTTGCTTGCTGGAATTTTTTCAACTATCTCGTCATTTTCAATGGTGGCTGTGTAGCTTATGCTTACAGTGTCGGTCAGGGTTACAGGGCACATATCATTATATTCCGTTTTTTTGATGAAGTTAATTACCAGAAGTTAATTGTCAATTAGAAAAGCCCGCATATATTCCCGATTCAGGCGGGCAACATTGCGGATGGAAATTCCTTTTGGACAGACATTTTCGCATTCAAGCTCATTTGAGCAGTTGCCAAATCCTGCTTTATCCATTGCTTTAATCATGGATAAGGCTCGTTTTTTCCGCTCAGGACGTCCCTGGGGAATCAGGGCAAGCTGGGAAATTTTTGCTCCGACAAACAGCATGGCTGCTGCATTAGGGCAGGCTGCAACACAGGCTCCGCAGCCGATACACGCTGCCGCGTCCATGGCCTGTTCAGCTATGTGTTGAGGGACGGGAATGGTGTTGCCGTCAGGAGCTGAGCCTGTGTTTATGGAGATATATCCGCCAGCACTTATAATATGGTCAAATGCAGAGCGGTCAACAATCAAATCTTTGATGACTGGAAACCCTTTGGCTCGAAATGGCTCTATGGTGATGGTTTGCCCATTTTTAAAATGGCGCATATGGAGCTGACATAAGGTCGTTTCCCGTTCCGGGCCATGGGCAACACCATCTATTATCCCCCCGCACATACCACAAATTCCTTCACGGCAGTCATGGTCAAAGGCTACCGGTTCCTTGTTTTCCAGGGTCAGCTTTTGATTGAGTACATCCAGCATCTCCAGAAAAGACATATCGGTATCAATATTATCAAGATGATAAACCTCAAAAAAACCTGCTGCCTGTGGTCCGTCCTGCCGCCATATTTTTATGATAAGTGCTATTTTTTTAATGATCATGATATCTTTTTTGGGTATTGAGAAGTTAGATATGTTGTCATTTATAACTGCGTTGGGATGGGGTTACGGCTGTAAATGTCAGTTTTTCTTTATGGAGGATGGGCTCTTTTCCCTCTTCGGTATACTCCCAGACCGCCACATGGGAATATCGTTTATCATCTCGCTTTGCTTCGTGTTCTTCGGTCTGGCTTTCTTCCCGGAGATGACAACCGCATGACTCTTCCCTTGCCAGAGCATCCTTGACCATGAATTCAGAAAACTCTAAGTAATCGGCAACCCGGCCAGCTCGCTCAAGGGATTGATTAAGCTGTTGATTTTTTCCTGGGACGATGACATTATTCCAGAATTCTTCCCTGATTTCGGGGATTTTTTGCAGAGCGGATTCAAGACCTTCCTTGTTGCGGGCCATACCACAGTGATTCCAGAGAATCTCGCCAAGCCGGCGATGATAATATGCGGCGGTGTGCAGCCCTTTTTTGTTTGCAGCGTTATTTTTAAGGAGTTGTTCAGTTTTGTTTTTGATTAACTGTTCAGCCTGATCATATGGTTTGAGAGTGGTACTGAGATCACAGGCATCGCTCTGGGCAAGGTGATTTTCCATGGTATAGGGGAGGATGAAATATCCGTCGGCCAGGCCCTGCATGAGTGCAGATGCTCCGAGGCGGTTGGCACCATGGTCGGAAAAATTTGCTTCGCCGATGACAAATAACCCCGGGATGTTGGACATCAGGTTATAATCAACCCATAATCCTCCCATGGTGTAATGAACTGCCGGGTAGATGGTCATCGGTTCTCTGGTTGGATTCCGATCGGTAATTTTTTCATACATATGAAAGAGGTTACCATATTTTTTCCGGATAACTTCCAGACCGTCCCGTTTGATGGCATCTGCAAAATCAAGATAGACCGCCAGTCCGGTTTCTTCCACTCCCTGGCCGGCATCACAGACTTCCTTGGCATTACGGGATGCAACATCGCGGGGAACCAGGTTGCCAAATCCGGGGTATTTTCTTTCCAGAAAGTAATCCCGTTCGTCTTCCGGAATATCGCCCGGTACTCTGGTATCGCTTTGTTTTTTCGGTACCCATACCCGTCCGTCATTTCGCAGGCTTTCACTCATCAAAGTCAGCTTTGACTGGTAATCCCCGTGAACGGGGATACAGGTGGGGTGAATCTGGACAAAACCGGGGTTGGCAAAGCCGGCTCCCTGTCTGCATGCCCTCCAGATCGCCGTAACATTGCAGGCAATGGCATTGGTTGACAGGTAAAAGGCATTACCATAACCACCGGTTGCCAGCACTACGCTGTGCCCGCTGTATCGTTCCAACTGACCGGTTATAAGGTTACGGCAGATTATACCAGTTGCCCGGCCATTGACCACCACCAGTTCCATCATTTCCCGGCGGGGATAGAGGGTGACTTTTCCGGCTGCCACCTGACGCATCATCGATGAATATGCACCAAGGAGAAGTTGCTGTCCTGTCTGGCCGCGGGCATAAAAGGTTCGGGATACCTGGGCACCACCAAAAGAACGGTTGGCAAGAGTGCCGCCATATTCACGGGCAAAGGGAATACCCTGGGCAACGCATTGATCTATTATATTGTTGGCTACCTCGGCGAGACGATAGACATTGGCTTCTCTGGCCCGAAAGTCACCGCCTTTTATGGTATCATAAAAAAGGCGGAAAATCGAATCTCCATCGTTCTGGTAATTTTTTGCGGCATTGATACCGCCCTGGGCAGAGATCGAATGGGCTCTCCTTGGGCTGTCCAGAATATAGAACAGTTTCACATTATAACCAAGTTCGCCGAGGGTAGCCGCAGCAGAAGCACCTGCCAGGCCGGCACCGACAATAATAATTTCGTATTTTCGTTTATTGGCAGGATTAACCAGTTTGTTTTCAAACTTGCGGTTATCCCATTTATCAGCCAGATCTCCGGCTGGTATCTTTGCATCAAGCTGCATGGTTATATGTCCAAAAAAGTTTTTTTGTCTTTCATTCGTAACCGTTCACCGGGGCAGCTCCAGACTTACCTCGACCGGAACCGGGTCTCTAACCCCGATAAACACTCTTGCGGGGCTAAGGCCCCGGTTCCACCTATATTTTCTATCCCCAGAAGGGTTGTTACTAAATATAATTGTCTCCTGTCCCCTGTGCCCTGACTACTGCAAATGATTTTTGTTGATTAACAGTAAGACGACGATAATCAGGAAGACGGCAGTGATAAAAATCGTGACTGCCCAGTTGATTGCGAGGATCAGTCCATTGTATTGGGGATGATTTATACCAAGACTCTGCAGGGAAGACCAGATACCATGGCTGATATGTAAACCGACTGCCAGCATGGCAGTACCGTATAAAAAGGTATAAACCGGGTTTTGCAGTACAGAGCCGACAGTGGTGGAAATTAATACACCATCGGGGACGAAACGAAAATCAAGCAGGTGGATGACTGTAAAGGCCAGAATGGTCAGACCTGTATAGAGCATGGTGCTGGAAGCAATGCTGCTGCCGCCCGCTGATTTTTTTACTGCGTATTGGCTGCCTTTGGCCTTGCGGTTTTGTAAAAATAATGAGACTCCGGTAAGGATATGAATCAGAAAAAGGGAAAAGAGGCATACTTCAAAAACATAAATAAAAAAACCCAGTGAATAGAGATGCCTGGCGTAACTGTTAAAGGCATCACTGCCCCAGAAGATAGTGGTATTGCCAACGGCATGAACCAGAAGAAACCCGCAGAGCATCAATCCGCTGATGGCCATGATATACTTTTTGCCAATGGATGAGTTAAAGAAATGCTTTAACGAGGTCATGAATGGCTCCGATAAATGGGAGAAGATTACAGACGGGTGATATTAAATTGAGGATCTGGAAATAAAAAAAGACAGGGTGGAGCGGGAGCCACTGTTTTTAAAATTATTCACTGATATTGACTGGTTACAACACATGCATAAAACTGTATTCGGGAAAATACCCTCTTTGTTCCAGAGTGAACCTATGCGACTTTTAACGGTAGCTACCGTATCAAACTTTATGAGAATACGCAAGGGGTAACCGGGTGCCGTCAATGCTGCTGCTTATGCCTGGCAGGAAAGAACCAGGTACACCGGCTTTGATGACGCACACCACTTGACAACAGAAGGCAAACCAAGCAAGCCCAGCTACCCCATTCACCAATCAGATATTTTCCCAGCAACCGCCCTGTGTCAGGATAGTCATCAAAACGGCTGCATTTTCCATATCCCGCAGGGACAGGTATCCGCACAAAAACCACAGGCTATACATTTACTGTCATCGGATACATACTCGTAATTAACCCCTTTGCCGGCATCAGCCAGAATTTCCCGCCTTGAAATGGCATGGGTGGGGCAGATGGTCTCACAGAGATGGCAGTCGCGGCAAGAACCACAACTCAAACAGCGGGCGGCCTGCTGGTTCTCGGTATCGCCCTTTTCTTCAGCCGGATCATAATGGGCAATGGTCAGGTCTTCATATTTAATCAGCTTCTGGGCAAAAGGTTTCCACTCCACCCCTTTAA
>CAZHPX010000125.1:0-4944 GCA_964534785.1 uncultured Desulfobulbaceae bacterium
TCCGAAATGCATTCCCGGACAGGCAGTCCTAGAATGCTTACAACATGATAACAAAGCTTACACAATGAAACTATTATCCTGCAAAGGAGATGACCCATTCCCCTTGTTGGAGCTATTGGGGACTGACTTTTTTTCGAGTCTTTTTTCGAAAATCATTCTGTCCCCGATTGTCCCTCGGCTGTTTGCACGCCAATGTGCACTCCAGTGCATTAAATTAAATTGTCCTGCCGGATTAATTTTGGTTTGCTTCTTTGTATGCTTTAAGCAAAGAGTTTATTCGTGTTTGATAACCTCTTCCTTGATTTTTAAACCACGTTAGGACTTCATCATCAATTCGCAAAGTAACTTGAGTTTTTCGAGTTACAGGTTTCAGACCTTTTCTTAGAACTGCTTTTGCAAACATTTCGGGTGTAACCTCAGGATTTTCAGAAAGATCTATGTCCTTATCACATAGATTATCGACACGATTCCAATTAGTCTGGGATTTGTGAGAAATATGCTTTTTCTTCATATCTGGTAGCCCTCCTTATTGAAATAATTCTTATTAAATCATCATTTTCTGTATGCACAACTATAACGACTCTTCCCTCAAGAATCCCAAATGTAATAAAACGCTCTTCTCCATAATCATACCGATTGTCTTCAATAGTAAGAGTGTAACCATCAAAAATCACAGGTGCATTAATGAAATCTATTCCATGTTTTTTAATATTTGATTTGCGTTTTGTATCATCCCATTCAAAAGCCATAACTACATTGTAGTTACATTGCGTCAATACGTCAAGCACAGTTATATATTAGATAAATTTAATCGAAGTGCTGACCAGCACCGCGATTCACGGCGGCGAAGCCGCCGTGAACATTCTAAATCACCGGCTGGCCATGAGGTTACCAGAAACTTTGGGCGTGCTATAAACATAAATATTCGGCTTATGCTAAAGTACTATTAGACTATTAGAACCACTGCCGAATATTTACCTAAAACTTAGATTAACATCCAAAGATCGGGCGTGTGAGCCCGTCGGGTGCATTTTTTGTTAGTAATAGCTCCCATGATCACTATTTTTAATCCTTAATCTACACACTTCCTATAAAAAAAATCCGTACTCTTTTCCTCTTTTAAACCTTGACTTTTAAAATTTTCCCTGCTACTCAGGTATGCACAACTTATCTGTAGACAGGAACTATCTTCAGCTCTATAAAACCGTTTCGGCCTTCGGGGATATTTACTCATAGGGGAAGAGCGTTCCTGGTATATTGGGATATCCCTGGGGGTAATGTTTGAGTTGTTTAGTTCTACCGGTTTTCGAGTGAGAGCTGGTAGTTGTTGCAAAAAGTAGGGTACAGAGTACAAGAGGCAGAAAAAACAGGAGTGCAGGACCTTAATTTGGCATTCTGTTCTCTGACACTATTTCCTGATATCTTACCCTGAGAGTTGCGAGAGTGAAACACGCTCTATAATCATTCAATAAAAAGGGGGACTGATGCAATGAACGATATTGGCATCCTCTCTGCATTTAATGGGATGTTGTGCCACGATCATTGAAAGCCATATTACAAATATGATTGCACCCATGCGTTATGCAATGCTCACCATTTACGGGAACTAACAAGAGCCAGGGAGCAGGACAAGCAGGGTTGGGCCAAAAAGCTCCGCGAGTTGCTTGAAGAAATAAACAGAGCCGTAAATGGTGCTGGTGGCAAGCTGGCAAGTGGTGAATCGAAGCAATACCGCCAGAGATATCGAGAGCTTCTAAAAGAAGCAGAAAAAGAAAAGGTAAAAAGGGACGGCTCAAAAGAACGAAATCACGAAACCTTCTGGAGAGACTTCAAAACTTTGAAGAAGTATTGCAAAGACGGACGAGTCAATTACAAAAAACAATGTATTAACAGGCAAGTACAAGATTGTTCCTGTTGGTATCGACATGATTGTAAAGACAGACGAGTGTGTTGTAGAAATAACTGCTATTTCAGACATATAGTGAACAAAATGCAGTGATTGTAAAGATAGGAATAGGAGCTTGTCCGAGAATGCATTTCGGAGTCTCGTACCTCGCTCGAAGTCTACGCTATCGACCTTCCCCATCTCTGCGTTATTTCACTACTTGCTGTGCTTGAGACGGGTCAATTTAGATTAGCGGGAGAGGGTTAGTTTATATTGGCATCCAAGGCTTGCTGCTATACAATTTACAACCCTGCTGCTTGCAATTGTCTTTGCAGCATCGGCAGTCGCCCAGGAAAATAATTCCCGCAAAGAGGTTGAACTGGGAACAATTAAGGTAACCGTATTGCAGGCCATGCTATAGCCATGCCCAGTTCCTGTGAATTCCATACCATATCTTGTGTGTATTGCATTACCTGTCAACAAGATAGGTAGGCCAGACGATAAAAATGCTTGACTTTAGGGCAAAGTTAGGTCAGAGTGGCATGTTGTGATAGACATAATTATGTTTCCACCACGCAACAAAAGAGTGTTGAAATGTATTTCATAATTTTCAGAAGTTACAATCAGTATAAATCAAAAAAGTCTTACCAACGATCAGCATATTGATTAACACATTGATATTGCAAACGAAGTATCAATTAACAAAAAACAAGCACGATTTCAACGGTAAGCGAGTGATACTACAGGACAAACAACCAGCCCCTTCAACACCCTTAATAAGACAAAAGAAGGGTGCCAGTTTATTTTCAAACCTGAAAAATCTGTTAATAAAATAATCCTAAAGGAAATTAAACATGCATATTTGCAGCAAACAATATTACCAAGTTATTATGGTTAGTTTACTCCTTGTTTTTCTCCCCTTGATTTCATACGGAGAGCAAAACATAAAAACCGTAGAAAAGCAGGTAGGCACAGCCATTGATATTCTCCAGACAACCCAGGATGAAAAAGATAAATGGATGGACAGGAAGGCTTCACTGACAATTGAACTGGAAGAAAAGAAACGGCAGGAGGAGTTGCTTGAAAAACAACAGAGGCGGCTTCATCGGCAGGTGAATAATCTTCAAGAGAAAATTGCCGAGAGTACCCGCCGTACTGAAGAGGTGGAACGGATCCGGCTGGAAATGGGGGGATTTCTTGATGAAACTTTTTTAAAGCTCCGTGAGCATATTGCTCAAGAACAGCTTCCTTTTCTTGAGCAGGAACGAAGGATGAGAATAACCAGAATTGAAGACTTGCTGCTTGATAACAGCGTGTCTGTGGCAGAGAAATTTCGCCGCCTCATGGAGGCGTTGCAAATTGAGGTTGATTACGGCAAAGATGTAGAAGTAGTTCGTAAGTCTGTCCTGTTTAACGGAGAAGAGCTGATGATGGATGTATTGCGTATAGGTCGTCTGTCTCTTTTCAGCCAGACCTCTGACGGCTCAAAAGCAGGCTTTTTTGACCATAATTCCCGGAGCTGGCAGCCATTACCGGATTTATACAAACGAAATCTTCGCCACGCCATTGATGTTGCAAACAGAATCAGACCAGTTGAAATGTTCAACCTCCCCATTGGCAGAATCAACAGATCTGCAGGGCTTGAGGTATCAGAATGAGAGAGGGTATAATAACAGAAAAAAAACTTTTAAGTCGTTTTCAGAACATGCTTAAATCAGCAATCCTGCCCGTTACATTAATGGTGTTTTTTGTTTATGTACCTGCTCCTTCCATGGCAACTGACATGCGGGTTGTCACCGAAAAAGCCAGGCAGGAACTTGCAGAAGCAAGAAAAGAAGCCGGCGAGAGCCGCAAACAGATAAGCGTGGACAGAAGCACATTAGAGAGCGAACTTAAAACACTACGGCAAAATGTAGATAGACTTGAAAACTCAACAACCATTCTGAAAGATGATCTGGCCACATTAACAGAGCAATATAAAGAGCTTACCAGCAGGCAGGCAGATGATGAACTGGAAATGAATGAACTCTCCGGTACAGTCCGTACCCTGGCCCAGGATCTGACAATAATGATCAATGCTTCACTGCTTACCCCTTTTAATCCCGAGAGGATTGAAAAGATAAAACCCATTTTATCCAAAGAAAGATTCCCGGGCATTGATGATATGCGGACTCTTGCCGATACTCTTTTTTCTGAAGCACAGTTTACAGGTGAGGTCTCGCTCAGAAAGGGTACATTTATTGATCGTGCAGGGCTGCAACAGTTAGGAGAGATACTCCTTGTCGGGCCTTTTACCGCTATTTACAGGCTGGAGAATGAAACCGGTTTTCTCCAGCCACAGCGAGGTGATTTATTTACAGCCCTGCCCGTGCTTCCTGATAGAAAAGTCCGAAATCAGTTATCCGCATACATGGACGGTGCCACTGATTCTGTTATCTTTGACCCTTCCGGCGGAGCAGCATTGAAACAGGTTACTCACCGGGTAACCTATATTGAGAGGATACGGGACGGTGGTTTTTTTGTCTGGCCCATCCTGGCAATCGGTCTGGCAGCATTGCTGATTGTTCTGGAAAGACTTATTTTTCTAAGCAGAGTCCATACCAATACCGATAAAATTATGGGCAAGGTCAACGAGCTGGCCATTACCGGTCACTGGAATGAATGCGAAGAGATAATCAACTCAAAAGCGGATCAACCGGTCTGCAATATCTTAAAAGCTGGTTTTGCCGGCAGATGCTATGACCGTGAGACAGTGGACTCCATCCTCCAGGAAGCGATCCTGCGCGAAGTACCAAAGCTTGAGCGATTCCTGGCAATTCTCCATGTTTTTGCCGCCATCGCCCCTCTGCTTGGGCTCCTTGGCACGGTCACCGGCATGATTGCCACCTTTCATGTCATCACCCTTTATGGTACCGGTGACCCGCGGCTGATGGCCGGAGGGATTTCAGAGGCCTTGATAACCACCATGCTGGGACTCTGCGTAGCCATTCCCATCATGCTGTCCCACACCTTCCTGAGCAGGCAGGTGGACCATATTATTGATGATATGGAGGAAAAAG
>CAZHPX010000126.1:0-4891 GCA_964534785.1 uncultured Desulfobulbaceae bacterium
GTGCCGGATGGCGTTGCACCGCACTGGTTCAACGAGGAAAAATAGACTTCATAATTCGACATTCCCTGTTCGACATTCGATATTCACATCTTACCAGTGAAAACAGAGTGATCGCTTACCTCTTTTTGTTATCACTTTTTTGTATTGCACCCGATACAGAATAACCAGCTTTCTGTCCTCTACCCTCTACCCTTTACTCTCTACCCTCTACCCTCTACCCTCTACTCTCTATCCTCTGTAAATCACAGAAACCGGAAATACTGAAACCAAAATATTATGTTTGACATAAAAGGCTTGAGCAGGTATAATTGCTTGTTTTATGTCAATGGGCGGGTGTAGCTCAGTTGGCAGAGTACAAGCTTCCCAAGCTTGGGGTCGCGGGTTCGAACCCCGTTGCCCGCTCCATTGTCTGATGCGGGCGATTCAGGGGGTTCCCCTGAAGGCCGGACATGATTTATGTCGATGTAGAAAAAAGTGGGCTTTGCCCGCTTTTTTTTGTTTATGGGCTGGAGGATGGATTCCGGGGGAAATAAGTGGCTTAGGGGTGGTTTGTTGAATATTGTAGATCGGGTTGAAGCATTTGTCGGACCGCTTCTTGATGAAATCGGCTGTGAACTTGTTGATATAGAGTTTAGTCGGGAGGGGCATGGCTGGGTGTTGAGGCTGTACATAGATAAGGATGGCGGGGTTGGCATAAACGATTGCAGTTCTGTCAGCCGTCAGGTCAGTCATTATCTTGAGGTTGATGACCCTGTTGATCATCCCTATCATCTGGAAGTTTCTTCTCCCGGGCTTGAACGGCCTTTGAAGAAGAAGGATGATTTTATCCGTTTTGCCGGCAGAAAGGGCAGAGTGAAAATGCGGGAACCAGTTGATGGTAGACGGGTATTTGCGGGTGTTCTGGATGGGATAGATGGTGAAAAAATTCGGATTCTTGTTGATAAGGATGTATTTTGTCTGTCTATAGGTGATATTGTCCGGGCCAGATTGGTTTTTGAAGAGGAAAAGGGGCAGAAAGGACGGGCTTGACAGATAAAAGTGTCAACGGGGTTGTGACAAGAATGCTGTAAGTATCAGCATGGCTGGAGTAATATATGGTGGGTAAAGAAAATTTAAAAAAAATTATTGATCAGGTTTGTCGGGATAAGGGAATTGACAAGTCTTTGTTGGTTGACGCCATTGAGGAGGCCGTCCGTTCGGCTGTTCGGAAAAAATATGGCAGTCGGCGGGATATAGAGGTGCAGTTCAACGAAGAACAGGGTGAAATTGAGGTGTTTCAGTTTCGGACGGTGGTTGAAGAAGTTTTTGATGAGGAAACGGAAATACTCTTTGAGGATGCGAGAAAACTTGATCCTGAAATTGAAATTGATGATGATCTTGGTGAGAAATTTGACAGTATCGCTGATCTTGGCAGAATTGCCGCCCAGTCGGCAAAGCAGGTGATCATTCATCGGATGCGGGATGCTGAGAGCGAGGTTGTTTACAATCTGTATCATGGCAGAGAAGGTTCCATCGTCAATGGTATTGTTCAACGGTTCGAGCGGGGTAATATGGTTGTCAACCTCGGTCGTACCGATGCTATCCTGCCCAGGGATGGACAGATTCCCAAGCGTTCTTTCAAGCAGGGAGACCGTCTTCGTGCCTATCTGCAGGAGGTTCGCCGGGATTCCCGGGAGTCGCAGCTTGTTCTCAGCCGTACCTGTAATGAGTTTCTAATCAAGCTTTTTGAGATGGAAGTGCCGGAGATAGCCGAGGGCATTGTCAAAATTTTGGGATGTGCCAGGGAACCTGGTTTCCGGGCCAAGATAGCGGTTTCTTCCGTTGAGTCGGATGTTGATCCGGTGGGGGCCTGTGTCGGCATGAAGGGTTCACGGGTACAGAATGTTGTTCAGGAACTGCAGGGGGAGCGGATAGATATTGTTCCATGGAGTTCTGATGCTGCCAAATATGTGTATAATGCCATGGCACCGGCAGAGGTCAGTATGGTGATTGTTGATGACGATAACAGAAAACTGCTTGTTATTGTTCCGGATGATCAGCTTTCCCTCGCCATTGGCCGCCAGGGACAGAATGTACGGCTTGCTTCCCAGTTGATGAGCTGGCGTATTGATGTTAAGAGTGAAACCCGGTACAATAACATGGAAAATCCGGGTTATTGCACTCTTGTTGCCATTGATGGGATTGACTGGTCATTGGCAGATCGGTTGTTTGCGGCCGGAGTCGTTTCAGCGGAGCAGCTTGCATCCATGGAAATTTCAGAAATTGCTGAGATTGGACGAATTAACAATGGGTTGGCTGAATCATTTAAGACCCTGGCGGCGGATATTGCACCGGTTGAATTGTCGAATTGTGAAGAGGAAAACGGGGAAATGGCTGAGTCGGAAGAAGTTTTGTCGGAAATGGCTGGTGAGACTATGGAAAAGTCGGATGAAGTCGATGCCAAACTTGATATGAATAAGGAAAACTTCGCTGAAAGGGATAGCGAATCAGATGAGAATAAAATAAGTCAGGATGAGCCTGACAGTGAATCTGATGGGGATAAGGGAAAAAAACAGGAACTTTGATGAAGCGGGGGAATGTACCCATTCGTCTCTGCAGGGCTTGCGGTTGCAGGCGGCCTCAAGGGGAGTTGCGGAGATTTGTTTTAAGGGCAGGACACATCGAAGAACGGGGGGATGGCATGGGTCGGGCAGTATACTGTTGCCCGACGGAGTTGTGCCGGCAGAGGTTGTTGAAAAATAAAAAGGTACTGAAGCGGGCATTTCGTCTTAAGGGTTGACGGTTTGGTACAGGAGTATTGCATGAGCAGAGTCCGTATTTTTGAGCTGGCGAAAGAGGCCGGGATGAAGAGCCCGGAGCTGGCTGATAAGTTAATATCGTTGGGGTATCCCATAAAAGGGTTTAGTTCGACTGTGGATGAAGAGATGGCTGCAGATATTCGTCGCAAGGTTTTAGGTCATGGTCAGGTGGAAGTGACGGATGAGCATATCCATATTAAAAAGAGGGTATCTTCTGTGGCTGCCCGAAAAACGACGGTTGTCCGGCGGCGTTCTAAAGCCCAAAAGGATGAGGTTGCCAGAAAACTTGAAGAAGAAACGGCGGCTGAAGCGAGGGTGGTTGAAGATGCTGCTGAGGCTCCTTACTCTGTTGTTGATGAGGATGCTGCATCCGTTTCGGAAGAAACACTTGTCGAATCAGTGGAGACGGATGACAGAGAGGTTGAGTCTGTTGAACTTATTGAAACTTCTGAAATTGCTGTTACGCAGGAATTTGGAGCAGAAAAAGATATCATTGGGCAAGCGGTTACGGAATCAGATGGTCAAACTGAAGTAAAGGTAAAGCCGGATAAATCTGAAGAATTTAAACGGGCAAAAGGGTTGGCAAAGGTCGTCGGTCAGGTGCAGATTCAGGTTCGGCCGGAGCGGAAGAAACCGGTACGCAAGCCGACAAGAACAAAAAAACCAAAGCCAAAACCAAAGACTGTCGCCTCCGAGCCGGCTGTACCGTTGGCAGAACGGGGAGCAGAGACCAGGGGCAAAAAGAAAGGCAAACGGGTTGTTGCCATCGGGCCGGAAGATGCTGATCGGGGAAAACGGGGAGTAAAAGCTAAAAAAGAGCGACGGAAAATCAATTTTTCCAGGGGAGGCGACGCAGATTTCGTGCGTTCCCGTCGGGGTCGTAAAAAGAAGGGCGGAGGAAGTCGGAAAAAAAATATTTCCCAGCCGCTGGCCGCTGAAATGAAGGCGATCAAGAAACGGATTAAGGTCATTGAGACCATTAATGTTGGTGAGCTTGCCAAAAGGATGGGGGTCAAGGCCAGTGAAGTCATTGCCAAACTCATGGGGCTTGGCGTAATGGCAACCCTTAATCAGGCCCTGGATGTGGAAATAGCAATTATTGTTGCCACTGATTTTGGTTATGAAGTTGAACAAGCCATGACCGGGGAGCTTGAAATTGAGGCTTTGCATGTTCTTGAAGATGAAAAGGGTGATGAGGGAGAGCCCCGGCCACCGGTGGTTACGGTTATGGGGCATGTTGACCATGGTAAAACCTCGATTCTTGATGCCATTCGCAAGGCTGATGTGGCTGAGGGTGAAGCGGGTGGTATCACCCAGCATATCGGAGCCTATTATGTCAAGGCACCCTCCGGTGACTTGACCTTTGTTGATACTCCCGGCCATGCTGCTTTTACGGAAATGCGTTCCCGTGGTGCCAGGGTTACTGATATTGTTGTTCTGGTTGTCGCTGCCGATGACGGGGTGATGGAACAGACCAAAGAGGCTATCTCACATGCCCAGGCCGCCGAGGTTCCCATTGTGGTGGCAGTGAATAAAATAGATAAAGATAACGCTGATTCGGAACGGGTAAAACGGGAGTTGGGTGAGTTTGGTCTTTTACCGGAGGAGTGGGGTGGTGATACCATTTTCTGTGAGACTTCGGCTAAGAAGGGAACTGGTATTGAAGCCCTTCTGGAAAATATTCAGTTGTTAGCGGAAATCCTTGAGCTGAAAGCTGATCCGAATCGCAGGGCGAGAGGAACGGTTATTGAAGCTCAGCTTCATAAGGGGCGGGGACCTGTGGCCACGGTCCTGGTTCAGGAGGGAACTCTGCGGGTCGGGGATTATTTTGTCGCAGGTATGTTCAGCGGCAAGGTGCGGATGCTGATTAATGAGCGGGGCGGGACTGTTATACAGGCCGGTCCGGCAGTACCAGTTGAGGTGCAGGGTATTTCCGGAGTCCCCCGGGCCGGTGACGAGTTTGTGGTGGTGCCGGAGGAGAAGATGGCAAAATCGGTTGCTAGCTCCAGGCAGTTGAAGGTCAGGGAGTCTGAACTTGCTTCAGCTTCCAAGGTTTCTCTTGACAATCTGTTTGAGAAGATGGCTGAACAGGA
>CAZHPX010000127.1:0-4873 GCA_964534785.1 uncultured Desulfobulbaceae bacterium
GATCATGATTCCTT
The DNA here is from genome assembly GCA_964534785.1 of uncultured Desulfobulbaceae bacterium. GTDB lineage: Bacteria > Desulfobacterota > Desulfobulbia > Desulfobulbales > Desulfobulbaceae > DRLX01. Next base: position 15 of record CAZHPX010000127.1, read on the forward strand.
TTGAGAGTTCCGGATTGACCCTTGATTTTTATCCGCAGGGGCAACCCCTTGTGGCTGGCCCCTGCGGCCGGGCTGTGCTCGCACGCAAAATTTCAGCCGGATACCGTTGTTCTAAAGTAAAGATTCGGCTTATGCTAAAGTACTACCAAAACCACTGCATTGTAAATTAACAAATATCTTTTATCTCAACCTCTTGGTTGTATCGCATAGAGATCAATCAAAGGCCTGTTTTGTTTTCCACTCCTGCCAAACTTTGCCCACCAGATTAATACCAGGCTTTAAAGTTGCCTTGCCGGGCCGCCAGCCGGATGGAGTCGCCTCAGCACCCTCAGTTTCCCGCACAAGTTGAAAAGCCTGCACTTGCCGGATACTCTCATTGACATTACGGCCTACTGGAGGGGTCAATACCTCATAGCCTTGAAGTACTCCGTCAGGGTCAATAATGAAACGGCCCCGGGTTTCCACTCCGGCATTATCATCATAAACACCATATACCTTACCCACCTTGCCGCCAGCATCAGAGAGCATGGGGAAGGGAACACCGCCATCTACCATTTTTTTCAGCTCGTAATCATCCCACATTCTATGGACAAACACGGAATCTGTGGACATGGAAAGTACCTCTACCCCGAGTTTCTGGAACTCAGGATATTTCTCGGCGACCGCCGAGATTTCTGTAGCTCAGACAAAGGTAAAATCGCCGGGGTAGAAGCAAAGCAGCACCCATTTCCCCAAATAGTCTGATAGTTTTATATTAATAAATTCCCCTTTCTGATACCCTGGTGCCGTAAAATCCGGCACCTTTTGACCGACCATAATCATCTGCCTTTCCTCCTTTACCATTGTTTGTTGTTCCTGACTTTCTTTTCCCACCTCTTCTCCAATGGGCCCACCCGTGGGGCGGGCACAACCGATATCTGCTTTTTCTGCCATAAAAACCTCCTACCTGTAAAATTTAAAGTGAAATGATGCTCACAAAAGTGTGCATCTCCCTTACCAATTTTCTCCCAGCAGTTCAAAATGTGCTTTGGCGTGGTCACAGGCCGCACATTTTTCAGGAGCGTTTTTGTCTATATGCAGATAACCGCAGTTACGGCATCTCCATATTACCTTTTCATCGCGTTCAAAGACCATTCCTGCTTTGATATTGACCAGGAAACCAAGGTAACGCTTTTCATGCTGCTTTTCAGCCACGGCAATGGCCATAAAAATCTCTGCAATGTCATTAAAACCCTCTTTTTGAGCTGTTGCGGCAAATTCAGGATACATGACCATATGCTCATGGTTTTCGCCGGCCGCCGCTTCTTCCAGGTTTTCCTCAGTGGAACCAATCATGCCGGCAGGAAAAGCAGCGGCAACATCCACTTCACCGCCCTCAAGTAGTTTATATAAGCGTTTGGCATGCTCTTTTTCCTGGTCAGCGGTCTCTGTGAAAATGTGGGAAATCTGCACATAACCTTCATTTTTTGCCTGGGACGCAAAATAGGTGTAGCGGTTACGTGCCTGTGATTCTCCGCAAAAAGCGGTGAGAATGTTTTTTTCTGTTTGACTGTTTTTCAGCGATTTCATTGCAAATACTCCTTTGTTACTTTCCAGGTAATTCATCCAGAGATATGTCAAGAGCCTCAGCCACTCCCTTGCCATAGGCAGGGTCAGCCTTCATGCAGTTGCCAACATGACGAAGTTTGATTTCTTTTGGGGCATCCCCCATGGCTCTGGCTGTATTGCCAAAAAGAACCTGTTGTTCCTCTGAGCTCATTAGTTGAAAAAGTTTACGCGGTTGAGTGTAATAATCGTCATCTTCCCGATGGTTCCAGCGGTCTGCGGCACCTGCAAGACTTAAAGGTGGTTCATTATAATCGGGCTGTTCCTGCCATTCTCCGTAACTGTTTGGCTCATAACCGATGGTGGAACCATGGTTTCCGTCAACCCGCATTGCACCGTCACGATGATAACTGTGACAAGGGCAGTGCGGGGCGTTAACTGGAATTTGCTGGTGATTAACACCTAATCTATATCGTTGGGCATCGCCATAGGAAAAAAGTCGACCCTGCAGCATTTTGTCAGGTGAAAAACCAATACCCGGTACTATTGTGGTCGGGTTAAAGGCTGACTGCTCTACCTCAGCAAAATAGTTTTCCGGGTTGCGGTTAAGCTCCAGCTCACCAACCTCTATCAGGGGGTAGTCTTTATGGTACCAGACCTTTGTCAGGTCAAAGGGGTTATAAGGGCAGTTTGCGGCCTCTTTTTCAGGCATTATCTGTATAAACATAGTCCAACGCGGGAAATCACCCTTTTCTATGCTGTCGTACAGGTCTCTCTGGTGACTTTCCCGGCACTTGCCAACGATGGCTTCAGCCTCAGCATCGGTCAGGTTTTTTATTCCCTGCTGGGTGTGAAAGTGAAATTTGACCCAGAAACGCTCGTTATCCGCATTGATCAAGCTGAAGGTGTGGCTGCCAAAACCATGCATGTGTCGATAAGTTGCCGGAATACCACGGTCACTCATGGTAATGGTTACCTGATGCAGAGCCTCAGGTAATGATGTCCAGAAATCCCAGTTATTTTTTGCACTACGCATGTTCGTACGGGGGTCTCTTTTTACCGCATGGTTGAGGTCTGGAAATTTTAATGGGTCTCGAAGAAAAAAAACAGGGGTATTATTACCCACTAAGTCCCAATTTCCCTCATCAGTATAGAACTTGACAGCAAAACCACGAATATCACGCTCAGCATCGGCGGCACCTCTCTCACCGGCAACGGTGGAAAAACGCAAAAAAAGTTCTGTTTTTTTGCCAAGTTCTGAGAAAAGATTTGCCTTTGTGTAACGGGTAATGTCATGGGTAACGGTGAAAGTTCCATATGCAGCAGAACCCTTGGCATGCATACGCCGCTCGGGAATAACCTCTCTATCAAAATGGGCCAGCTTTTCCAGAAACCACACATCCTGTAAAAGCATTGGCCCGTGTGCACCAGCGGTCATTACATTTTGGTTATCAGCTACAGGTGAACCACCGTTACTGGTAAGCTTTTTTTTTGTCAATCATTATACTCCTCCTGAAGTTTGAATTTTCAAAATAATAATCTTCTGTACGATGCAGAAGACCTAAGGTGAAAAGGTCACATGTTAAGCAAGGGCTGATTTTGACCTGATAGGGAAAGATTTTTGTTTTTAATGTTCAGCTTTCAGGCAGTTAACGCAAACTCCATACAATTCCAGGTGACGAGTGTCAACCTCACCTAAGTTGACAACACTATCAGGCAAATTACTCTTGTCAAAGTCCGGCCAGTAAAGGTCATCTACCTTTTTGCATCTGGTGCAGATAAAGTGATGGTGAGCATCCAGGTTAGAATCGAACAGGGTTCGCTCGTTTGCAATATGCAGTTTTTTGACAATGCCGAGTTCCTCAAAGGTTGCCAGGGTTCGGTAAACAGTATCAAAAGCAATAGTTGGCATCCTTACCTGGAGCCTGCTATGAATAAGCTCTACCGAAGGGTGGTCTTTGGCAGCCAGCAACTCCTTGAAAATTTCCAACCGTTGATGAGTTAATTTTATTCCAGCCTTATCACAGAGTTGCCTGAGCTGATCGAGACTATATAGACTTAATTCAGTGTTTATCATTGACAGATAAAACTATTTAAGATTTATTCTTACATGGAACATATACACTAAAATCTACATGGTCAAGAAAAATTATTATCTTTTTTCAACCTGCCATTAACCGAGACTTGAATTAACTACTTTATACATAAGAGCATAAAATATATAAAGACAACAAGACTGGCGGATAATTTTATTGGCTGTTTCGCCAGTAATACTTTATCCAAAAAGATAACAATAGGGCTGGTTGGTACTTTATTTTTGTTTGGATTTCTGATAGATACGGACAGCCCGGTTGTGCTCCCGCAGGGTTTTGGAAAAGACATGGGTTCCGTCGTTTCTGGAAACAAAATAAAGGGCATCTGTTTCCTCTGGCTTGAAAACCGCAGATAGAGAGGCTTTACCGGGGTTGGAGATGGGACCGGGCGGGAGCCCTTTGATGATATAGGTATTATACGGAGTTTCTGTCTGTAAATGGAGGCGGGTCAGGTTACCGTCAAAATCTTTTATCCCGTAGATCACCGTGGGATCGGTCTGGAGCCGCATCCCTATGTTAAGCCGGTTTAAGAATACTCCGGCTATCAGGGGTCGTTCGTGGGGGGTTCCGGTCTCTTTTTCAATAATAGAGGCCAGGGTGACCACTTCGTGCTTGTTGAACTTTGTTTCTTTATCCCGGCTGACTTCATCCCAGACCTTAAGAAAATTTCGCACCATGGTGGCAATGATTATTCGGTTGTTTAACTCTTGGCGGGTAAAAACATAAGTATCGGGAAAGAGGTAACCTTCTAAGCTTTTTTGCTTTATTCCAAGGGCGTTGATAAAATCTTTGTCCCCGCAGAGACGAAGGAAATCATCTTGGTCTATCCAGTTTTTCTCTCCGTATATTCGGGCTATCTCTTTTATGGTCAACCCTTCCGGGATGGTCACCCTGTATTGGATAACCTCGCCCTGTTCCAGAATACGCAGAACCTCTCCTGGTTTCAGGTTTCTGGAAATAGCGAATTCTCCGGCCTGGAGTCGTCCGGCTGAATCTTCAAGGCGGGCAAGGAGAAGAAAGCGGGGATCATCTCTGATAACTCCACCTTCAGCGAGAAGCGTGGTTATCTGTTTCAGACCGCTGCCCTCATTGATGGTGATAATTGCTGTGCCGGTACCGTCATGGGGGGTATTGACGAATTGTTTGTACCACCACCAACCGCTGGCCGCCATGGTCAGGACGACAAGCAAAATAACAGCAGGACCCCACATGAGTAGTTTC
>CAZHPX010000128.1:0-4868 GCA_964534785.1 uncultured Desulfobulbaceae bacterium
AGGATTTCATCGGTCAGGAACATCTTGTCGGCAAGGGACGCCTGCTGGGAGAACTTATCCGTACCGGTAAGCTGCCATCTCTTATTCTCTGGGGACCGCCCGGATGCGGGAAAACAACTCTGGCAACTGTTCTTGCCAACACCATTGAAGGCAGGTTTATCTTTTTCTCTGCGGTCCTCTCCGGTGTCAAGGAGATTCGCAGTATAGTTGACAGAGCGAAAAACAGGCAGCAGGAGAACAACCAGCCAACTATCCTTTTTGTTGATGAAATTCATCGTTTCAATAAAAACCAGCAGGACGGTTTCCTTCCCCATGTAGAAAGCGGTCTGCTTACCTTGATCGGGGCTACCACGGAAAACCCGTCTTTCCAGATCATCGCCCCTCTGCTTTCCCGCTGCCAGACCCTGATCCTGAAAACCCTTAAACCTGAAGATATCAGGATTGCCATTGAACGGGCCTTAAAAGATCCGGGAAATGGCCTGGGCAAGTTGCAATTAACTATAAGTAACAATGCCATGGAAGCTCTGACAACTCTTGCCGACGGAGATTGCCGCCGGGCCTTGAACACTCTTGAGACAGCCGCTTCCCTGACCCTGGCAGAAAAGGAAACAGATAAAATAACCACCACTCAAATCAACGAAGCTGCCCAGCAGATCACCCTTCGCTACGACAACAAGGGAGAAGAGCATTACAACCTGATTTCTGCCCTCCATAAAAGCATGCGGGACAGCGATCCGGACGGGGCCGCCTACTGGCTGCGGCGAATGCTGAAAAGCGGAGAAGACCCGCATTACCTTGCAAGACGGATGATCCGCTTTGCCAGTGAAGATATTGGCAATGCCGATCCCCAGGCATTGCAGGTCGCTCTCAACTGCCGACAGGTGTTTCACCTCCTTGGTTCACCGGAAGGGGAACTCGCCCTCCTTCAGGCTGTCATTTACCTGGCCACAGCACCAAAGTCAAATGCCATCTACGAGGCTGAAAAAAAAATCGATCAAGATATCAGGGCCACAGGCTCTTTACCGGTTCCTCTTCATTTACGCAATGCCCCCACAAGCCTGATGAAAAAAATCGGCTATGGCAAAGGGTACCAGTACGCCCATGACGACCGGGACGGCCTGGTTTTGCAGGAGCACCTACCCGAGGAGCTGGCAGGGCAGCAATATTACCAGCCAACCAATCGTGGTTTTGAGGCTATTCTGAAAGACCGCCTGGGCAAGTGGCGGCAAATCCTTAAAACACGAGCAGTACTCCATGAAAAAACAGAACGAAAATAAACTGAGCTTAATACCTGTTCTCCTCTTTTTCCTTCTGCTTCCGGCATGGGCAGCATCCGGAGAAGAAAAGAAAGAAGAAAACCTGCTTCTTTATTACAGTAACGATATTCGCGGAGCACTTGAAGCAAGCGGCTGAGGTCACAGCAGAATGGGCGGCCTGTCCAGTAAAGCGTTTCAGATAAAACAAAGCAAAAAAAGGCAACCCATACCGGGGCTGCCTTAAATTTGGACATAACCATATTTTACTCTAAAAAAATCAGCAGCCAAAAGCCTTCTGCATATTGGGTACAGTCTGTTTTTTACGGCTCATCATGCCGGGAATCCACATGGAGTCGCCATCGAGCTTGGTGTCGAAGGCCTTTTCCACAATGGCGGGGTCATCGGAAACCACAACCAGATCCGTTCCCTCTTTAACAACATCGGTGAGCATCAGAAGGATGGTGTGATGACCGCCTTCTCCTTTCTGCTCTTTCATGGCTGCGAGAAGATTATCCCGAATATCATCAACCTGATCCAGAGTAGCCAGCTCAAGCTGACCGCAGCCAACCTTGTTGCCGTTCATGTCGAAATCTTTGTAATCACGGTTGAGAAGGTCTCTTGCTGGAACTCCGGCAACAGCACTCTTGGCCTTGAGCATTTCCATGAACAGTCCATCGGCATCAGATACCCCGGAAATCTCCACCAGTTCCGCAACCGCTTTTTTGTCTTCATCCGTACAGGTGGGAGACTTGAAGTTAACGGTATCACTTAAGATAGCAGCCAACATAAGCCCTGCGACCTTGCCATCAAGGGTAACACCTTCACTGTCATAAAGCTGCTTGAGAACCGTACCGGTGCAGCCAACCGGCTTTACCATACAGAAAATAGGGCTGTTAGTGGTTACATCACCGATTTTATGATGATCGACAATGGCGACTACACTGTCAGAACCGAGATTATCCGGAGCCTGGGCCAGATCACTATGATCGACCAGGGCAATCTTCTTATCACCGGCATCGGTCATTATATCGGGAGCCGCGACCCCGAACCTCTCAAGAACAGTAATGGTTTCAGGATTCATTTCACCCTGCATGACGGCAACAGCAGCTTCACCTTGAGCTTTCAGCAACTCAGCATAAGCAATAGCAGCAGTGACAGAATCAGTATCCGGATTTTTATGACCAGTTACATAGATAGACATTGGTTACTCCTCCTTAAAACGGTTTGGGATAGACTGCACGCAAATGACAGCCACTTATAACAGTGTTCTTCCAGGAACATCAATATATCATAAACTCCAAAAGTCTATACATTTTCATCCTTTTCGTCAAGCATAAAATATGAAATTTCCCTGTAAAAAAAGCGTGTTAGCTAAGGTAAAAAGAATGAGCACTCACTCATTCTTTTAGCCAGAAGCTGATTGCGTTTTCTATTTTCCTTTTTCCCTTATTTCGGTTATAATGCCGTCGGATGTTCATTTGAAAAGGGCGGAAAATATCCCGCCCCCTTTTCCGATACAAATACAAAAAAATATAAACAACCCAAAACCAGTTCTACCAAAGCCCATGGTTATCCCGGAACACCCTGACCCACAGGGATTCAAAAAAAACAGGAAAGAAAAGAAAAAAAAACAGATCCTCACCGTTTTTCTGTTTACGATCATAATCATCTCAGCCGCTGCGGCATGGTTTTATTTTTATCACTTGCCGCCATCTGATCAACATGCCCCATCCCTGCAAATTAGAGAAACACCGGAGTCAACCAGCTCGAAAGAAAAAATAACCGACAACAGCACCACTCCAGATGTACTGGAAAACCAGCCCCATCTCCGCTATCCTGTAAATCAAAAAAAGATTACTTCTGACGAACAAACCGTCGACCCCACAGCAGAAACCAGCCGCATCGCTCAACCCCTCCCTGCTGAGCAGGTGGAACAAAAAGAAAATAACCAATACAAAAAAGCCTGTGCCCAGCTATCCTCTTTTTTCAAACATCTTGATCAGCAGCAATATATTCAGAATTTTCAGCTTGATGCCCCGGCACAACAATATTTCCTGTCCCTGGCGGCCAAGCTGTTAAATAATCCGCCGGTGGTATCCCGCGAGTCTGATGACCTGTACACTCTCTACAAAAATATGGCTCATTTCTTTCGGGTTACAGGCGGCAGGGATATCATTATTCTGAAAACAGTCCTTGAATACGAGCAGGATAACATGGAGGATACAGCAGCAAGTCTATTTTCACTGTCACAAACAACAGATTTAAGTGACATTATGCCCCAGCCGGCAATGCTGATCAGCCTCTATGATTATGCCGGATTCTTCCTGAACACCATTGGCGGACGATCCTATCTTTTTCGCAGGGATTCCCGCACCCGTCTGCTTGTCAGTTATTATGCTGTTCTCTTGATTGACCAGGCAAACCGGAAATCCAGCAACCACCATGGAATCGACATCAAACCAGTACTGCCCATGCTCATAAATGAGATAGAGGTATCCGGACAACTGATTTATAAAGAAAGGTATCTTGACACACTGTATGCGTTAAAGGAGAAATATCAGTAGAAGATAACAGGAAAGAATCCATAAAAAAAGGGGTAAACGATTACAATCGTTTACCCCTTGACGATGGTGAAAGAAAAGAAGATAAAATTACCAGCTTCGCATTATTTACCGTAACGCTCTATACACTCTTTTACGATTTTTTTAGCTCCATCGGCATCACCCCAGCTCTGCACTATTGTCGTACCAGGTTTTTTGAGGTCTTTATAATGAGAAAAATGATACTCAACCTGCTCCCGCCAGCGGTCTCCGAGGTCAGCAAGAGTATTGAGGCTGTCGCCAGTATTCCGATCATCCGATGGCACACAGACTATCTTGTAATCCATTTCAGCATCATCTTCAAAGTTCATAATCCCAAGTATTTTGGTCTCTAACCAGATGCCTGTCGGCAACGGTTCTTCGGTTACCACGAGAGTATCGAGCTCATCGCCATCCTCATCCAATGTGCCTGGAATAAAACCGTAATTTACCGGTTTTGCAAAAATCTTCGGCTCAACTCTGTCAAGCATAAATGCGGCCCGCTTACGATCCCACTCAATTTTATGGGCACTGCCCATGGGAATTTCTATTACGGTGTTCACTATCCCCTGCTGGTAATCACCCGGGCCCAAAACTTTGTTGAAATCTGGCATCTGTCAATCCTCCTGCTTTTAAAGTTTTATTATTCTATTTATACAACCTGCCAACTTCGACCTAACATAATATTATTGACATTGTCAACAATATTTGTTTATGCTAATCTCGTAAAAGGGTATGGTATTTTTTAGGCTTATAAAACAATGGTCACTTTGGTCACCGCTGCCTTGGTGATACCTTGCCCTGATGACACCCAGTGCGGTGTCACCTTTCATCGGTTGCTCTTCCGGCACTCACCGGCTATTGGAAGAACAGAGCTGAATAAGCCTGGTGAGTGCCGGATGGCGTTACACCGCACTGGTGCAACGAGGATAAAGTTAAAATGCATGATCCCGATATGCAAATAAACAGTTTTTGTCATTTACCTTGATATTCAATATTCCCCCCCCATAGGAACAATTCCCCCAGAAACTTC
>CAZHPX010000129.1:0-3509 GCA_964534785.1 uncultured Desulfobulbaceae bacterium
GCTCGGATTAACGCTGATCAGCGAAATGGTAATCTGCACATTAAACTTCATGGGCGGTTTACTCCAGGTGTTGCTGCACAACTCACCATGGTTATGGTAAAAATCTATCAAGGGCAAGGTAATATTTTTATCCATACGGATATGGTGACTGCAATAGCTTCGGATTCCCGATATGCTTTTGGCAATCTCCTGGAGATAAGCGGGTTGCCGCAGGATAATATATATTTGATGGGAAAGAACGGGATTAAAATTTGTCATGATTCGCTGAAATTTATTGTTCGTAAAGAAAGGAGACAGGGTGGTTGTGGAAAATGTGGAAATTGTAAATGCAACAGGGAAAAGGCGGCATAAATTGTTTTTTGTACAGTGAATTATTGCGGTAGAGACAAGGCATGCCTTGTCTCTACCGGGTGCAACTTTTTGAGTTGATAATTGAACCTGAATTTAAGAAAGGAAAAATATCATGACTGAATGTGCTTGCAAAACAAACAAAAAAACGGCTCTACCTGAAGATGACAAAGATGCCCGCCAGATGCAGGGACATTGGCTGCTTGCCAAAATGGGCAAGAAGGTGTTGCGACCGGGCGGCATTGAGTTGACAAGGAAAATGCTTGCCAGTCTGAATATTGGCTCCCAGGATATTGTTGTTGAGTTTGCTCCCGGGTTGGGAGTAACAGCAAAAATGGCTTTGGAGATGAACCCTGTTTCTTATACAGCAATAGAGGCAGAAGAGGCAGCAGCAGACAGGGTGCGGAGTTATCTGCATGGTGACAGGCAGACTTGTAATATTGGTTTGGCGGAGAAGACCGGGCTGCCTGCGGAATCAGCAACTGTTGTGTATGGGGAAGCAATGCTGACCATGCACTCCGATGAGAAAAAGAGGCTGATTATTAAAGAAGCTGCCCGTATCCTTAAAGTTGGTGGTCGTTATGCCATTCATGAGGTGGGAATAGTTCCAGACGAGGCAGATTCTGCCCTGCAAAAGGAAATTAGAACAGAATTATCCCGCAGCATTCATATAGGGGCCAGTCCTGGCACTCTCAGCCATTGGAAAACATTGCTTGAGGGGGAAGGGTTCAGGGTGGAAGATGTGATTACGAGTCCATTTCATCTCCTTGAGCCAAAAAGGATTATTGAGGATGAAGGGCTTGCGGGTGCCTTGAAGTTTGCATTTAACCTGCTTCGTCATGGTGATGCCCGCCGGGTGTTTCTTGATATGAAACGGGTCTTTAAAAAATATCACAGCCATCTGACCGGAATGGTTATTGTGGTTGTAAAGAAGGAGCAGGCAGTTGCTGATAATGTTGCGGAAGCTTCAAGCTGAAATGCCAGGGAAATAATCAGGATACAGGTTATACTCGATAGAGTGGCAGATGAAATTAAATACCTGGATCAGGGGTGCTCCATGAGAAAAATGAAGAATGAGGAAATAGAAGTGTTGCTTCACGCTTTTGGATGGGTTACATTGTGTATGGTCGATCCTCTCGGTAATCCTTACGCCATTGAATTCAGCTATTTCCTTGATAACGGGGATATTTGTGGCCTGGTGCATCCCCGTGGCAAGGCTGCTGCCTGTATTGAGTTGAATCCGTCCGTCTGCGTTAAGATTTGCGATTCGGATGTTCAGTGTAGAAATTATCAGGCTGTTTCCTGCTTTGGCAAGGCGTGTTTTGAAAAGTTGAGAGAACCGGACAGGGTTGCCTGGGCCTGGGATAGCCTGGAGGCACAGTTACGATTGGAAGATGGCAGGTACAATGTGTACAAGGAGCGTTATCTTCGTACGGGTCGGGCCTTACCATTGTTGCGGGTTAAGGTCGATCACTGTACGGGCATAACAAGTTTCTCTGAAGGGGCGGCAGAGAGCAGGGAACAGGGGATGAAATCCTGAGCGACCATTAGATAAAAAACAATAATGAGAAAACACAGCAGATTGCAATGGTCGGATGAGGCCATTGCCCATTTTGAAAAAGTCCCTCCTTTTGTTCGCCCCATGGCCAGAAAAGGAATTGAACTGTTTGCCCGTAAACATGGTCACACTATGATTACCCCGGAAATTATCAGTATGGCCAAGGGGAGTCATGGGGGGCATGGGAAGGGCGGCGATGGCGACGGCAAAAAAACAGCGGAAAACTGGGGGGAACTCAACCGGGAAACCTCCCGGATGCACAAAAAAGACGAGAACTGGTTTGCCAGGGAAGGGGTTGATCCTCTCCATTATGCCTTTACTGAAAAAGCAGCGGTTCATGCTGGTGCCGGCGGAGAACATCTGCCCGCCGATGAGGTCGGCAATATCTGGAGGAGATTGGTAAAACAGCCTGATTCCAATATTCGCCGCACCGCATATATTCATATTCCTTTTTGTCGGAGTCATTGCAGATTTTGTGGTTTTTACATGTATGGAAAAGACGAATGCCTGTCAAAAGATTACACGGATGCCCTGCTTACGGAAATATCGTTCACTGTGCACGAAAAAAGTGTGGCGGAGGCACCGATTCATGCCGTGTATTTTGGCGGCGGCACCCCTTCTGACCTTGAACCTGAAGATCTATGCCGGCTGTTGCTTGGTATCCGGGAACATCTCCCCCTGTCCAATGACTGCGAAATTACGGTTGAGGGCAGGGTGACAGGGTTTGATCCAGACAAGATCACCGCCTGTCTTGATGGCGGGGCCAATCGTTTCTCCATAGGGGTGCAGAGTTTTTCCACTGAAATTCGCAGGAAAATGGGGCGGATAGCGGACAGGGAGACGGTTTTACGCATGCTTGATGATCTTGCCGGCCGCAACACTGCTGCCACTGTAATTGATCTCATTTACGGATTTCCAGGGCAGAGTATGGCAATCTGGGAAGATGATGTTCGCACTTTTTTTGCGGAAACCAGGCTTGATGGCTGTGACATGTATCAGCTCAATATCTTCAGGGGTGGTCCCCTTGCCACTGCCATTGAAGAAGGCAGGCTGGAGGCGGCAGCCGACATCCCCATGCAGGCGGAGATGTTTGCCCGGGGGCGGAGGATGGCGATGCAGGCCCGGATGAAACGACTGTCCATGAATCACTGGGCCTGGAACACGAGGGAAAGGAATCGTTATAATTCATTTACCCGGTTTGGGGCCACCTGTATACCATTTGGCTGCGGGGCCGGGGGCAGGCTGCACGGTCATTATTTCTTCCAGGAAGGTAGTCTCAAGCAATATTATGATTTTGTCAAAAAGGGTGAAAAACCCGTTGCCACTGCCATGCTTCTTGCTAAAAATAATCCGTTTTTCGTGGAACTTGTCGGCAATATGGAAGAAGGAGCGGTTAATCTTCGCCGGTTGACAGAAAAGTTTAATATCGATCTGGAGGTACTTTTGCAACCTCTTATTGAGCAATGGCAGCGGGCGGGTCTTATCACCATGGATAAATATGGCTGGCTTGATCTGACCGAGGCCGGGGAGTTCTGGAATGTTACCCTGGCTCAGAAAATGATTGATTTTTTTGAACATGTTTGTCAGGATTCAGGTGACAGGG
>CAZHPX010000129.1:3609-4846 GCA_964534785.1 uncultured Desulfobulbaceae bacterium
ACTACCTATTACAGGGGTGATTTATGCAGTTGACGGGTGATTTACAGAAAACAATTATTGAAAGAATAAATGAAGACAAAAAGGTCATGATATTTGCCCTGGCAAAGGAGCTTGGTGTGCCGGAACTGGCGATCATAAAATGTTTGCCGGAAGGTGAGTGCGTCTCGGCGGACCCGGAACATTTTGAAGAGATTATGACCATGATTGCCACCTGGGGCAAGGTGACCACCATCGTCCAGACCGGCTCGGTGGTGCTTGAGGCCAAAGGTATGCTGCCCCTTGGCAGTTATGGTTACGGTTATTTTAACCTGATGGGTAAGGGCGATTATAATGTCGGTGGTCATATCAGGGTTGATCTGCTCTCAGCCATCTATTTTGTGGAACGGCCTTTTATGGGGATGAAATCCATGTCGGTACAGTTTTATGAATTATCCGGTGCACCCATGTTCAAGGTGTACATAGGCAGGGATGAAAAGCGGCAGTTACTGCCTGATCAGATAGAGGCTTTTAAAACCCTGCGTGACAGGGTTACCGGAAAACCTGGTTTTGGTTGTTGTGGATGAAAACATATCTTATAGTATGTGCTTCAAAATATGGTTCCACCATGCAGACCGGCCGCTGGATTGGTGAGAGGCTTGAGGGTGAAGTCAGCGTTACTGACGCTGATGAGCTTGTATCTCCTGAAAATTCAGATGTAGTGTTGCTTGGTTCCGGCATTTACAGCCATACTGTCCTGCCCTCCATAAAAACTTATGTGGAAAAATTTAAAAAAAATCTTGCCGGTAAACCGACAGCAGTATTCGGGGTTGCCATTGATACTTCCGGTGTTTTTGTCAGGGGTGAAGTGCATGGCGGTTGGAATTATATTCTGCCCCTGATCGGGATGCTGCCGGAACCACCGCTGCATGCTGCCCTGCTTGGGGGGGAAATTAACCCTCTCAGGCTGGATGACAATGACCGTGAGGGGTTGATAAAGTTTTATAAAATGATTGGCAAAAGTGGTGAGGTTCCATTTAAAACCAGGATGAGCAAACAGGGAGCCTGGGAGTTTGCTGAAAAAGTGATGGAAAGGCTGGCAGGGGAGATAAAAATAAAATGAAAATTTCCCTTTTCAGGGAGTGGAGCTTCAAAGAGTACACCACCGTTGGGATTACTGCAGCCATGTGTATTATAATGGGGGTTCTAATCAAAGTTATTCTTGGTCTGGTTATTTCCAATATACCGGCTCTGGGTTCTC
>CAZHPX010000130.1:0-4710 GCA_964534785.1 uncultured Desulfobulbaceae bacterium
AACAAGCCAATAAATCTAAATCAGTACCGATTTCAACTGTAGTCAAAATGTTTACAAAAACATTACAAATGGGTAATACCCTGACCAACTTTATTTATCGTAATCTCCTGATATGGGCAACATGCTCCTTTATGATCGGGATTATTCCGGCAAGATATCTTACCATAGGTTCCCTTGCCCCACTCTGGTACGCAACTGGTTTATCCGCTCTTATCTTTATTCTATTCAGGAAAAAAAAGACTGCTCTTATTCCCCTTTTTTTCCTTTTCACCACAGCAGGTTTCATCCATGCCGTCAATGATATGCTGCCACCTGAAAATCCTGCCCATATATACAATCTTGTTACGGAAAAAACCCGGTTAACCTTGATAGGCACAGTGACAGGTCTGGTTACATTCGACGGGGAAAAAACCAGATTAAAAATGATTGCAGGTGAAGTTATCCGCAGAGACAAACCAGGAACAACCATTTCTATTCCTGCCACCGGCAAGGTCAGGCTTTCCGTTATCTCCCCGCATCCGTTTGGGGGAAAAACCAAATACTCTGATTTGGGCAGACCAGAAACAAAACTCATCGCCGGGCAGCAGATAATGGTTGTGGCAACCATTGACCGTATCCATAATTACCAGACCCCCGGTTCATTTGACTATATCGGCCATATGCATAACCGGGGAATTTACTGTTCCGGCTGGCTCAAATCTGACCAATATATTATGCTCATCACCAGCAGTCCCCAGTCATTACTGACAGATATCTTTTTTTATCCGCAACAAGTCCGGCAGCGAATCCATGATTTTCTCACAAGTCGAGACAACAATCTGACCAGCGGCATCTACAAGGCCCTGCTCATCGGTGATAGAAGCAGCTTGTCAGCGGCAACCATTGAGCAATTTATAAGTACCGGTACCATGCATCTGCTCGCTATTTCCGGACTGCACATAGGTCTTCTTTCCCTGCTTATTTATACAATAATATATTCGTTGCTGAAACGATCCGAATGGCTGCTCCTCCATACCCACCTGCCTTCATTATCTTTAATTTTATGTTTTCCGGTGCTAATCGGATACGCTTTTATTGCCGGCATGAACATTCCGGTACTGCGGGCGGTTCTCAGTGCCGGTTTGATGCTTTTTGCGGTTCTTGTCCGCAGGCCCCATTCCATACTGCATCTCATCAGTGCCGCCGCCCTGATTGTCCTGATTCTCCAGCCCGCAGCCCTTTTTTCAGTCTCTTTCCAGCTCTCCTTTTCAGCCGTCCTTGCCATTGGTCTTGTTTATCCAAAGCTCCCCATTCCAGATAGTGCAAAAAATCACGGCTGGCTTGAGTCAGCCGGCAGGTGGACAATCTCTGCCCTGCTTGTTTCAGTGGCTGCCACCATTGGTACCCTGCCCTTTCTCCTCTATCATTTCAACCGTTTTTCTCCTATCGGCCCGGTTATGAACCTGCTGATTGAACCACTTTTATGTTTCATAGCCTTACCGATTGGTCTCCTCGCCATCCCATGTATTTTTTTTGCCCCTCAGCTGGCTGAGGTTCTCTTTACCCTGGGGGGATATGGCATTATTGCTGCCGACCGGCTGACCAGTTGGGCAGGACAATTACCTTTTGCCTCTATCTGGACAATCACCCCAACCATTGCTGAAATAATATTTTATGGGTTACTGCTTATTCTCTCGCTTCAAGCCGGTAAATCAAGAAAAAAAACAATAATTTTCATCATTGGTTCTGTTTTATTGACCGCCAACTTCACATCCGGACTATATTTGGATAGAAAAAGGGATTTTACAAGAATATCTTATCTTGATGTGGGACAAGGTTCGGCAACCCTGATTGAAAAAGACGATGGCAGGGTGATACTAATTGACGGAGGAGGCAGTTTTTCCGACAGGTTCAATGTCGGCGAGGGGGTTACAAGCCCATTCTTACGGAAACAGCGAATTTGGAGAATCGACAAGTTAATTATAACCCACCCTGACAGTGACCATTACAATGGTCTGCTCTTTATCATCAACCGCTTCAAACCTGAAATTATATACACAAACGGTCGCCCTGACCAGGCAAAATTATACAAAGAGATACTGACCAGAATAAAAGAGAAAGAAATACAGAAACGGCAGCCACAACCGGGGGAGATTATCCACACCAGCCGGTTATGTAGCTTAAGCTGCCTGGGAATGCCGGGGATAATAACCGAACCTGGGGTTTCAGATAACAATAAAAGTCTGATTATGATGCTTACATGCGGGAAAGGAAATGATCAAAAAAGGTTTCTTTTCCCCGGAGATATCGAACAGGAAGCCGAACGACTCCTCCTTGACAAAAATATTCCTGTTGCTGCTAATATTCTTCTTTCTCCCCACCACGGCAGCCGTTCATCAAGCAGTCCTGCTTTTATCGAGGCGGTTGAACCGGAGCTGATTATTGTTTCAGCAGGTCGTTCCAAAGCCAACTTCCCGGCAGAAATACACCGGCAGAGATGGCAGCAGCAACAGATACCTTTTTTAATCACCGGTGAAGATGGGACAGTTGCCTGTGAAACCGACGGCATTTTTCTTTCATGTCAGTCAATATCAAAAGAAAAAGAATACACCGAAGACCATTCACCTCCCCGATGTATGGATTAAAGGGACTGCTCACAGGGTGCCGGATGCGGTACCCTGTGAGCAGTTACAAATTCGGTGGTTTGCGAAATTAAGTCTCTTACCCCCGTGAGTAGTCACAAGACAACAATGATTAAATCACACACATAATCTATACCAACAAGGTTATTTACTTGTGACGGCTCGTTTTTGAACAACAAACATGGCAAGGATGATGATAATAATACCAGGCAGGGAGGAGAAGGGAGGAACACCGTGACCGGAAGCCCAGTCGATGACAAGTATCATGGGAGGATATAAATAGGAATAGGCCATAACCCGGGTTGGTCCAAGATGCAAAGTTGCCAACTGGGAAAGAAAAAATGTAATGACCGTACAGAAAACAGCAAGATAAACTATCGCCACCCAGACACTGACCGTTACAGTGGGCCAGGAAAGTACGAAGAGCTTGGGAAGAGCGGGAAGAAGCAGCCACCCGCAGCCGGTGACGAGAATCCAGAATGTCATCACGGTCATTGATTCTCCACGGTATAATAATTTAACCAACGGAGTATATAATGCTATGGATAAACACCCGGCCGCAAAGATCAAATCCCCTTTATTCAGTTGCAGAGCCAGCAAAACCTTTATATCACCATCAAACAATACCCAAACCGCTCCAAACATGGCAATCATCAAGCTGACCAGGTTGTATTTTCCCAATCGTTCTCTTAAAAGCACCCAACTGAACAGGCCAGAAATACCGGGAACAAGAGTGAAAATAACCCCTGCGTTGAGAGCTGTGGTATATTGCAGCGAAAAAAACATAAGGACAAAAAAAACAACCATGGTCAGACTTATCGCACCATAACGCAATAAATCACAATAAGGCGGGACAGTCAGGCCATGTTTATTTTTAACATAAGGGAGGAAAATAATAACCGCCACCCAAAACCTGATCAGGGTCAAAACTATTGGATCCATGCAGTCTGCAATGGCTTTTCCCACCGTAAAAGAAGTGCTGACCAGACCAGCCGTAACGAACATCAAACCATGAATAAGCCACAGAGGCGGGTTTTTTCGGAAATTCACTTATCACCATCATCATTTTTCCATACCTCAAGGGCCCGTTGATAAACTTTGCTGCGGGGAATTTGCAAATCTTCAGCAATTCCGGCAACAGCAGTTTTAAGAGAGGCATGCTGCTTATCCCTATACCAGAAAATAAGTTGATCTATATCTTCAGGTTTATCAATCCCCTGTTCTTTATTTCCATGCAGTATCAAAACCATTTCACCACGATTTTTCCCTGAACATGTTTTATAAAGTTCTGATATGGTTCCCTCTCTCACCTCTTCATACATCTTGGTCAGCTCTCTAAATAACAAACCTTTTCTGTCGCCAAACTCAAGGAAACAATCATAGAGACTTTGTTCAATCCTGTGCGGCGATTCATAAAACACAAGCGGACAAGACAGGGAAACCAGCTTACGAAAAAACTTTCTTCTTAATGAAGACTTTGATGGCGGAAAACCACCAAAATAAAACTCAGCCTGCGGCAGCCCTGCCACAGACAGGGCCGATGCCAGGGCAGAAACTCCAGGAACGGGTACAACCGCTACACTATTATCACGAGCCAATCTGACCAGAACCGCACCGGGATCACAAATGCCCGGGGTGCCGGCATCAGATAAAAGGGCAATATTACTCCCGGCTATAAGTTTATTAACAATAAGTAGTGCCTTTTCCTGCTCTTTTTCCCTATAATAACTTATCAAAGGCGTAGATATCTGCAAATGACTAAGCAGCTTGCCTGTATGACGGGTGTCCTCACAGGCAATCAGATCAACTTCCTGCATAGTACGAACAGCTCTTGAAGTGATATCCTCAAGATTACCAACCGGCGTTGCCACAACAAAAAGAGTTCCCAATGGGGATTGTTTTCTCGTTGCCATTTTAAAGAATTGCCCATCCCATGTTGTTTTTAAATGAAATATAAAGCAGATAACCTCTATCCCAGACATAAAAAAGCCCCCATATCGTACAAGATATGGGGGCTGGAACAACAGTATAAAAAAAAAGATTGGCGACGACCTACTCTCCCACACAGCTGCCCGTGCAGTACCATCGG
>CAZHPX010000131.1:0-4675 GCA_964534785.1 uncultured Desulfobulbaceae bacterium
AACAAAGCCGAGGTGTGAATCATGGGTAGCACTGCCATGACCAGGGAAATGTTTAAGGCAGCAGGCTATATTCTGCTCATGATGAGCCCTGATAAAGAGCCTGGCACAGCGAACAACAACTTCCGGGTCTGCTCCAAAACTCCGCTGATAGCGGGCGATGATCGGGTTACCAGGGTTGATATTCATATCCACCACCGGGGCAAGATTAAAATTTATACCAGCCTGCGACAGGGTTGCCGCCATCAACCGCAACCGGATTACAATCTCTTCAACCGGTAAACCTGTCATGTCCCTGGCAGTAACAGTACCGGGAAAACCATCCCGCTCCTTCAGTCTGCAGACCTGCCCGCCTTCCTGGTCAACTCCGATGAGCAGAGGAATTTCCGCCGTTTCCTGCAGAGAGGCAGTCAATTGACAAAGCTGCCCCGGCGAGGAAATATTCTGAACAGTTCCGTCAATATTACGGTCAAAAAGAATAACTCCACCAAGCTGCTCTTTTTCAACAGCTCTAATTAGCCAGTGACCATCATTAATACTGGTTCCCTGGAACCCCAGCATGAACATCTGCCCTGTATTCACCTCGCCCCCGCCACTGTCATTTTTTCGACACTATAAATCAAACCGCAGGACTACCCTGAAAGACATAGCCTAACAACATGAAATAACAGAACATTAAACGTGCTGTTATTTTGGCACGATTATAGCAATAATACAACCAACTACGACCAGGTAACAAAATCCCGTCATCCTGAAAATAAAAAATATCATGGAAAATACAGAATATACAACCAGCTCCGCTGCCCGTTCCAATAACAAAATGGAACAACTGCTCGCTGAATTAAGTCATTATCGTCGTCAGTCAGAACGATTGCAAAAAGTCAATGCTCTCCATCAGCGTCTGGCTGGTATTCTTGATCTCTCCACCATGATCGAAACATATTCCATCTGGCTGGCGGAACATGTTTCCCATGAGCTGATCGGATATCATAATCAAAATCAGCAACGCATGCACATGTTTTGCTCAAGCCATGGTCCGGAGAGAAGACTTGTCATTGATATTGCCGACAAAGTTCTGCAGGTAACCGATAACCACAGTCTCGAAACCGGCAAAGCAGAAAACATTTTTTCTTATCAGTGGAATTTCGAAAGCAAGGATGAACAGACAAGACTGCTTCTCCTTAAGAAAGACTGTCCATTTGATGATAGTGATATAACTTTAATCAATGAATCCATGTTCGTCCTCGCAGAACCACTCAGAAGGGCTATCGCCTATGAGGAAGTTTTTGAGCAGGCCCGTAAAGACATCCTCACCGGACTGCCTAACCGGTTTGTCTTTGAAGAGCGAATTGATTCCATTATAGAACAGGCGAGACGGCATGACCATCCCCTTACCCTTGCCGCTCTTGATCTCGATCATTTCAAAGAGGTCAATGACATTATGGGACATCTTATGGGAGACGAGGTGCTTAAAAAAGTGGCCGCCACTATGCAGAAAGAAATTCGTTTAACCGATCTGCTGGTCAGAATGGGAGGTGACGAATTTCTCCTTGTCCTGCCTGACACCGATATGAAATCCGCATGCAAATTAAATGAAAGACTTTGCAGGGCCGTGGACGAATTGAATGTCCAGAGCGGCAACACAAAACTTGGTATCAGCATCGGCCTGGTCCAATGGCAGCCGGAAATGACTAAAAACCAGTGGCTGGAACAGGCCGATGATATTCTCTATCAGGCCAAGAAAAATGGCCGTGCCAGGGTGGCTGTTAATTAATCTTGAACCGGGGAAAACTCTCTTCAGGCAAGACTGATCTCCAGGGGGATACAGTGTAGAGATTTTTCCTTTTGCACAGTGTTACCTAATTTCCAGTCACCGCATTTGGCCATGTCATCTATTCTTTCCTCAATATCAGCCACCAACCCTTTGATATTTATAATCGGGTGCCGGGAAAATACCTCCGGCAGCCCCAGGGTCAGATTACAGGCCAGGCAGCATCCCGGCCGCTCGACAAGCTCCAGGCAAAAATCAAGGGTATTTCTTTTTTCATCATGACCGTCATATTTGAGGCGAATATCGTAAGAGCCATCGTTGGCATCACCTAATAAAGCCTCAAAAAAATCATTGGCCCGATTGGCCGGGAAAAGTTCCAGTAGAGTTTGTTCGCTGAAAATTTCTTCAAATTTATCTTTCATATTTCCTCCCTGTTTATTGTATATTTCAGCAGGGGCGGATTATTCCATATCCGCCCTGCATGGAATCCATGTCTGTCCCCACCTGTCCAGACCTGTAACTTAAAATAAGGATCCGATGATTCTACATTAAACAATCAGGTTATGTCAACACTCCGTTGCACTGCTCTCCTTCCTGTGGTAAACACTTACAGGTCGAAGTTTTCCGTAAATCAACACCGGTGGTGAACGGTTACGTAAATAATATACCATGTTTAATAATTTCCCAGACAATCCGGATAGAAACAAAAACATTGCCCCGGATTCATCAATTTCTTCCCGCAGCCTGAACCCTGCCCAGTATGCAGCGGTTACCCATGGTGACGGTCCCATTCTTGTGATTGCCGGAGCTGGCAGCGGTAAAACCAGGACTTTGATATTCCGTATGGCATGCCTTATTGAGCGAGGTGTTGCCCCTGAATCCATCATGCTGCTTACCTTTACCCGCCGTTCAGCCCAGGAAATGCTTTACCGGGCTGCCCAGCTCACCGATCAGAGCTGCCGACGGGTTATTGGCGGGACATTCCACGCCACAGCCAACATGCTCCTCCGCCAGCATGGTCATCATCTCGGATTTCCACCGGGGTTCAGTATTATTGACCGTGGTGATGCTGAGGGAATCATCAACCTGCTTAAATCTTCCCTTGGCCTTGCCGGTGCCGGCAAAAAGTTTCCCACCAAACGGATTATCATGAACCTGATTTCAGGTTCCATCAACAAGGCCCGTCCCATCGAAGAACTTGTTTTTGAAGGTTTCGTTCATCTCTTGGAATTCATCGACGACTTTAACAAAATAAGAGACCATTACAATCAATTCAAGCTTGATCATGGTCTGATGGATTATGACGATCTGCTGGTTAACTGGCAGCGGCTGCTCGCTGAATCTGATCAGGCAAGCACCGACATCTGTCGCCGTTTTCGCCATATCCTCGTTGATGAATACCAGGACACCAACCTGATCCAGGCTGAAATTGTCCGTTTGCTTGGCAGGGATCATGACAATATCATGGTGGTTGGTGATGATGCCCAGTCCATCTATAGTTTCAGGGGTGCAGATTTTTACAATATTATCTGTTTCCCTGAGCAGTTCCCCGGAGCTACCGTAATCAAACTTGAACAGAATTATCGTTCCACCCAGCCCATTCTCAACCTGACCAATAATATTATCAGCCGGGCGGAAGAAAAATTTACCAAATCATTATTTACCAAACTTGAAGGCGGCAGCAGCCCGGAACTGTTCAGTGCAATTTCAGAGGCTGCTGAAGCCCGCTTCGTAGTTGAAACTATAAAGGAGTTACTTGATACGGGAACTCCAAAACAGGAAATTGCAGTTTTGTTCCGTTCCGGATTTCATTCATATAAACTTGAGATGGAGCTGGGCGGCCACACCATTGACTTTGACAAACGGGGCGGACTTAAACTGACCGAATCAGCTCACACCAAAGATGCCCTTTCCTTTCTCAGGATCATGGTCAACCCCTGGGATAATATATCATGGAACCGGATATTTCTTCAACTTGACAAGGTTGGCCCAAAAACTGCCCAGAAAATAATTGCTGTCATCGGTGAGACAGATAACCCTGTCGATGCATTAAATAATTATAAACCGGCACCAACCTGGCGGCAGGGTTTTACAAAACTGACAGGGTTACTGAACAGACTGCAGACAGATGGCCTGACTCCGGCTGGTCAGTTTGATCTGGTTATGGAATATTACCAGCCGATACTTGAGAAAATATACTACGACGACTACCCCAAACGGAGCAAGGAGTTAGACCATATCAGATCTCTGATTGGCGGATATGGCGATCTCCAGTCCTTCATCGATGACACCACCCTTGACCCGCCGGAAATATCGGCAGCCGACCAAGATAATAACATACCGGAAAACAACATTATCCTCTCCACCATTCATTCCGCAAAAGGGCTGGAATGGGATGTTGTTTTTGTGATCAGTCTTGCCGAAGGCAGGTTCCCTCATCAGAACACCATCCCCGGCAGTGAACAATGGGAAGAAGAGCGACGACTTCTTTATGTGGCTGCCACAAGAGCAAAAAAACAACTTTTTTTGACTTACCCTCGCCAGATGATGACCCCGGATCGTAAAATACGCCGGGCGGTAATGTCTCCATTTCTAAGAGAAATCAACCCGGGCCTTTATCACCGGAAAGAGTCGGTTCCCCCACAGGATAACTCTTCTAAAAATTCGTCGGGCTTTGCCCTGTCGGAACCTAAGTCTATGGGGAAAAAACAAAAAACTGTCTCGGCCCGAATAGAATTCAGACCAGGGATGGAAGTTATACATCCGTTGTTTGGGCCGGGCAAAATCAAAGAGGTTCCCGGACCAAGACGGGTTGAAATAGCTTTTGACCGGCATGGTATCAAAACTCTTCATCTTGATTATACCAAATTAGATATCAGATAACAGAAGGCAGGTTACAGGAGACAG
>CAZHPX010000132.1:0-4649 GCA_964534785.1 uncultured Desulfobulbaceae bacterium
ACAAAGTTAAGATTAGTCTGAACCACCCTGATCGCATCCGCATTAGTGACAATGATCGGCTGGGCGGCCTCATCTGCCCCAAAACAGGTGGCGGCAGTTATAAAGCTTAAAATAATTGCCGGTGGAATAATTTTTTTGTACATTTGTTTTTCTCCTTTTTAATGTTTTTTTATTTTTTCACAGTTTAATTAATCAAACAGCCTGTTCGTCAGTTTCTCCGGTACGGATGCGGATAATTTTTTCAACCGGCATGACAAAAATTTTACCGTCTCCGATTTTACCTGTCCTGACTGCATCGATGATACCCTCGACAACCTGATCAACCCTGTCGGTCTCAATAATAATTTCCACCTTGACCTTGGGGATGAAATCAACCATGTATTCAGCCCCGCGATATATTTCCGTATGCCCTTTCTGACGGCCGAACCCCTTGACTTCGCTGATGGTCATACCTGTGATACCCATATCCTGAAGCACATCCTTCAAGGCATCAAGCTTAAATGGTTTGATAATGGTTTCGATTTTCTTCATGTTTTTCTTCTCCCTGGTTTATTGTTTTTTAATACCTGATGATAATAACATCTGTTGACCATCAATTATTGTGCCATATCAATTTTTTACTATTACACCTTGTAATCATTATACTTCTACCAATATCACAGATACCAGTATGTTTACATTATTGTGATACACTGCAGACAAATAGTACAATAATGTTATGTTTACGCATTTTTTTGCCGTTATTTTCTGCTATCCCGGCCAGGCCTTTATTCTTTCTTTTTGACATGAAGGGGAAGAGACTGCTATTCTATCTGTAAAGGGTAGAACCTTGAATCCTGCAATTGGCAATCTCGAAGGGCGCCATGGATATGGGTAAAACATGCAGGATCTATGAGTTGTTATGGAATAAACATTGTGTTTATGCATCTCTGCTTCGGGTCATATTCAGATGAAAGGGAACCATATTTTACAGAAAGACAATTGCTGATTTGCTGCAAATACCGGCTATCAGCCCCTGACAGGAAAAATATAAAAAGGAGTACTGGATATGGATTTTGGTAATTTGACGAAAAACTTATACGAAAAAATTCAATTATTTTTCGCATATATTGGTGAGCTGGCAAACTTAACTGCTCTGCCGGAACAGATAAGAGATGTTGATACAGCAGGGCTGTTTTCCAATCCCTGGTTCCTCATCCCTTTTGTCGGACTTGTTATCTATTTATTGTACAAACAATCATTTAGAAATATTATTATTGTCGCCATGGTTATAGGCGGCTGGCACCTAAGCGGCACCGAGTATATGCAGACCCTCGTTATCGGTGACGAACTACAGATAGATAAGATACTGCCTCTGCTTTTTGGAGGCGTGGCAGCACTTGCCCTGCTCATCTATCTGTTTTTCATCCGTTCAGACTGATTTTTTTACTCTTTTTTACAAGACAACATGTTCTCTTTATCTGCAAAAGCCAAAGAATTTAAAGATGCTATCTTCATCGTTACCGAAGAACGAGGCTGCCCCGTTTATAACATCGGTGATGAGCTTAAAGTTGAAGGAATGGAACTGAGCGTGCCTGAAGCCAAACCGACCTGCCTGAAGCTTGCCCAGAGCATTATCAAAGCCACTTCTGAACAACCCGCTTATGAAAAGTTTACCCCGCAGGGTATCCAGAAATCCAAGTTTGAATGTGGCGGATGTGACGGATTGATTCTTTTTGAATTCAAGAAAGAAAAGGGATTTGCCACCCTGCAGATGAAATTGCTTGCTGTTGCCGAGCAACGGGAACGGATGAAACATATGGATCGTTTTTTCGATGTCCTGCGGCAATTGGAAATTTTTGAATCCCTTGATGATGACGGACTCCGCGACCTTTCTGCCATGTTACAGCTCAAGGCATATGGTGACAATAAGGTTGTTTTGAATAAAGGAGATCCAGGCACCCATCTCTATATCATCTTAGAAGGTATGGTGGCTGTTATTGCTGATGATGGCCGGTCTCTTTCGCGGATGGGGACCGGTGAGATTTTTGGCGAAATGAGTCTTCTTTCCGGTGAACCGGTAACGACTACAATTCATACCAGGGCAAAGACCAGGCTCGCCAGCCTGTCCAGTAAGGATTTCAAATACATCCTTAATAAATTCCCGGTTCTCCAGGTGTTTTTTTACAAGATGCTGGTGGAGAGAGCCCAGGTAAATACTCTTCGTGCCGGTAATATAAGTTCCGGGATGAGCGGAGAGTTGTCTGAAATAAATATGATTGACCTGTTTCAGCTAATTAATTCCAGCCGGAAAACCGGCCAGGTGGAGCTTGACCTTGATGACGGCAAGGCATTCGTTATTTTTAATGGAGGGGAACTGGTTCAGGCCCGTTATAACACCTTTGTCGGCAAGGAAGCTTTTTTTACCATGCTTAATAGACGATCAGGACGATTCATATACACTTCCGGTATTTCAGAAGAGGCAAAACGACTTGATATTATAGATGGATTCATGGGGTTGATTATGGAAGGTCTGCGCCGGATTGATGAACAGGATGGAGGCGTTACCAAGTAACAACACCTTAGTGACCGGCAGTAAGCTGCAATTATGAGTTTGTAACTTTCAGTTGTAACTATTCAGCTATTTTAAAAAAGTTGCACAGTCACCGTAAATATTCGGGTTGATGCTAAATAGTTAATAAAATGCATACCTTTATATGTTTGACGTGTCGGAGAACGAAAATGGGATGATAGTCGAACATTTACCAGTCACCGGACTGTAACTGAATAGTTACTTTCAGCTTTTAATTACTGACTCGTATTGATCTGTAACACCGTGACAACAAGCAAAGAAAAAATAACATCCCAGACCCCTCTATCCCGCGACTTCCTGACAACTCTCAGCCATTCACCGGGAGTTTATCTGATGTCGGGAAAACTGGAGGTTCTCTATGTGGGGAAAGCCGGGGATCTCCGTAAAAGGCTCAGCCAATATACCCATTTTTCCGGGCCTACCCACTCAAAAACCGCTGTTATGTTAAGTCATGTCCAGCGGGTGAAAACCATCCTGACCACCACCGAAAAAGAGGCTCTTCTTCTTGAAGCCTCCCTTATAAAAAAACATCGCCCCCGCTATAATGTCATTCTCAGAGACGATAAAAATTACCCGCTCAT
The DNA here is from genome assembly GCA_964534785.1 of uncultured Desulfobulbaceae bacterium. GTDB lineage: Bacteria > Desulfobacterota > Desulfobulbia > Desulfobulbales > Desulfobulbaceae > DRLX01. The sequence goes on from CAZHPX010000132.1 coordinate 3,154, forward strand.
CAAGGTAACAGTCAAAGATAAATGGCCGAAAATAATGGTAACCCGCAAAAGAATCAGGGATGGCAGCCGTTACTTCGGCCCCTTCTCCTCCGGCTCGGCAATGCGGATCACCCTGAAACTCCTTCACAGCCTTTTCCCGCTCAGACGCTGTAAAATCGTGCGGCAAAACAGCCGCCCCTGTCTCAACCATCAGATGGGCAGATGCCTGGCACCATGTGCAAACCTGGTGGGAAACAAACAATATGATGACATGGTTAAAGAATCACTTCTTTTCTTAGAAGGCAAGAACAAACAAGTACTTGCCGGTTTAAAGATAAAGATGGCAAATGCTGCTGAAACCCTGAATTATGAACAGGCAGCCATATTTCGTGATCAGATTAATGCCCTTGAAAAAACCCTTGAACACCAGGCCGTGACCGGTGATCATTTTCATGACCAGGATGTCTTTGGTCTTGCCCGCCACAACGCAGCCGTAGGTATAGCCATTCTTTTTATCAGACGGGGGATGATTTCCGGTTCACAGAGTTTTTTTGTTCCCGACCCCATAGGAGAAGACGGCAAAATTCTCACTGAAACGATCATGCAGTATTATTCTGTGCAGAGACACCCGCCAGAGGAGCTGCTGCTGCCGCTCACCATTGATGATGAAAAACTTGTTGTTGAACAGCTTGGCGACTTAAGGGAAGGAACAGTATCTCTTATTACTCCGAAACGGGGCAGACGCATGCAGCTTATGGAAATGGCACAAGTCAATGCCAGCCAGGTTTTCTGCCGACAGGCCGAAAAAGAAAAATCATGGCAGAGCCTGGTTAAAACCCTGCGGTCAAAACTACGCCTGCAAAACGAGCCAACCCGTATCGAATGTCTTGATATTTCCAATTTAAGCGGTAAACAGGCGGTTGGTTCTCTTATCTGTTTTATCCGGGGAGAACCTGAAAAAACATCTTATCGTCATTACCGGATAAGACTTAAAAACGAACCCGATGATTACGCAATGATGAGGGAAGTACTGGAAAGACGCATGGAAACCGGGCGAAAAAAAGACAACCTGCCGGATATGCTTCTTCTGGACGGCGGCAAGGGTCAGCTCGGTATCGGAGTTGAAGTTTTATCAAGATACAGCCTCCTTGATAAAATTGACCTGGTCGCAATCGCCAAGGAAAAGCAGGATGAAGGGGAAAAACTGTTCCGGCCCGGCCGCAAAAATCCGGTACTGCTTAAAAACCATGCCCCTGCCCTGCTCTACCTGATGCACATTCGCGATGAATCCCACCGCTTCGGGGTAACTTTTCATCGAAAATTAAGAAACAGACAAACCTTGTCTTCTCCGCTGGACAAAATCAGTGGAGTCGGACCCGGGCGGAAAAAACAACTGCTCAAATCTCTGGGCAGCTATAAACGAATTTGTAATGCCACGCCTTCCGAGATAGCGGAAGTCCCGGGGATAGGTCCCGGACTCGCCCGGGCAATCCATGAACAGTTAAATAAAAAAAATA
>CAZHPX010000133.1:0-4597 GCA_964534785.1 uncultured Desulfobulbaceae bacterium
ACGGGGAAATTTTTCTTCCATAATCCGCTACACTACATGTAGTGGCTGCTGGAGTTAAGTGCATACCTCAGTTTAATCAATTGTTAAAGGGGTAAACACTCACCAGCTTATTCAGCCCTGTTCCCTCAATAGCAGGTGAGTGCCGGATTGTGAATTACTTCATATCCCTGGCCTGTATCCAGATCACAGCATCGCGGGTACATTTTTTACCTTTATGTGTGAAATCAGGGTCAAGGTCAAGGGCGGCAAATCCCCACCATCCAGCCCTGGGAATACCAAAGGTAAACACACCATTATCATCGGTAAAAATAGCTGTGAGGCCAAAAGAACCTTGGGGATCTTCTACTTCCGGTTCCTTGGCAAATGAGTTTGACTCAAGCAGTATTTCATGGTTTAGAAAAGTAACTTCAACCCCGGTATTGGGTACCGGTTTACCATGTAACAGCACCCGTCCCTGGAATACATTACCTGTCCAGCGGTTATAAGGCTGAGCCATTGGGACAATTTCAGCAGGGACACCTATAGGTTCACTCCAGGCACCAGGCTCTCCTCCGACATTTATTATTACCTTGGTGTTTTGCTGCATATATACATCTTCGGCCTTCTCAAAATAAGGTGCAGGAGACAGGAAAAAGAGATGGTCGCCGCCCCTGGCCTTATATGTGGTTTCCCAAGCCTGGTTGGAATTTGTAAGGCTTGTCCATTGGATTGGTTTCAGTGTATCCAACAGATCTGTTCGCTTGGGCTCACCTTCACCCCGGCTACGAATTACGAAAAATTGCTCCGGTTTGCCCATTACCATGGTGTATTTAGCATTAAATGGGTGGGTAAAAACCAGTTTAAGCGGTATTTTTCCGCCCTTTTCAAGTGCTGATTCAGGGGTGTAAATCATCTGGAAATGGGCTGAGGCGATGGATGCTGAACCAAGGATTGCAGCCCCCGCAAGAAGTGAAACCAGTTTTTTGTTCATTTTTGTTCCTCCTTTAAGGTAAATAAAAAATGTAACAGTTCCCAAATAAAATTGGTATCAGCAAAATACTCATTTTATTGCCTTAACACTTAACACTTAATACTCAATACTTAATACTTAATACTCAATACTTAATACTTAATACTCAATACTTAATACTTAATACTTAGTTATTATTATTCAAATATTTCCTTGCCGGGAACCTTGATCGAATGCCCCTCTCCCGCATCAAACATGACTACGAAATCGACGTTGGGCCTGTCAAAAGTAAACTCGGAATTCTCGTTCATTTTGCCGGAAATCAATACTCTGCCATCAATAGTTTCAACCCGGATAGCCACTCCGGCTGCAGAAGATCCGTCAGAAAAACCGCCTTCACAGGTGATGGTGTTGTCACCATTGTCAAAACATGAACAAAGGGGAGTGTGTGCATAGGTAAGTGTTGCACTGAGTAACAGGGTTGCCGCAATCAAGAAAGCTTTCAAAAACATGATGATACCTCATTAGATTATAGGTTGTTAAGATTGTTTGATACTGCATTTATAACTCAGTTCAAAGGTTAGCCAAGGCTAATATGATTGTCAACAGTTTTTTTCACTTCCCTGAAAAAAAATGAGATAATTAAAGGAAGCTGAGTTGGTTGAAAAAAACTGGCAGGTGATTTTTTGTTTGACTGCTCAGAGAATATACTTTATAGGTAACAACGCTTATCAGTTTAGTCTGTCTAAGAAAAGGAGATATAATGCGTGGTGGAAAACGACATAAACGAGGCAGAATGCTGGGCGAATGTCAACCGGGTGAGCGGGTAAAGATTTGTTGCCACCATGCCCAGGGTGCAATCAGGCAAAGACTCCTTGACCTCGGGTTTGTACCGGAATCAGAGGTTATGGTGGTAAGGCGGGCACCGCTTGGTGACCCAATCCAGTGCAAGGTGGCTAACTATAATGTAGCCCTGCGCAGGTCAGAAGCATCATTGATTGAAATAGAGTAAACTGGAGCAGCTTCGAGCTTGCAGCTTGTAAATATTTTCATCTCTTCTGCAGCAGGAACACCGATTTTCATGATAAATAAAAAAAAGAAACAAAGACTCCTTGTCGGTCTTGCCGGCCAGCAGAATGCCGGTAAGTCAACAACTTTCAATATGCTCACCGGGGCAAACCAGCACATTGCCAATTACCCGGGGGTTACAGTTGATAAAAAGTCAGGAGTATACAAGCATAACGGGGTCAGGGTTGAAACCGTTGACCTGCCCGGTACTTACAGCCTGACTTCATTTTCCCTTGAGGAACGGGTTACCCGTGATTTTCTGATCATGGTAAAACCGGATGTGATTGTCAATGTGGTTGACTCTTCATCCTTGAAGCGTAGCCTTTACTTTACCTTTCAGGTGCTGGAGATGGGCTTTCCGGTGGTCATGGCCCTGAACATGATGGATGTGGCAAAACGAAACGGGATAGAAATAGATATCGGCCGCTTACAGCATCGGCTTGGGGTTGATGTCATTCCCACCGTCGGCCGCAGGGGTAAGGGAAAACAGGAGTTGCGGGATGCCATTCTTGCCACGGCAGATCGTCGGGAAGGTAAAGTTCTCCATATATCTTATGAAGACCTGGAACCGCATATAGACGAACTTGACAGAAAATTTCAGTATACAGAGCTTGCCGACATATATCCAACCAGGTGGCTCGCGGTCAAGCTGGTGGAAGGGGACACTGAAGCACACCGAGTAGTTGTCGAGGAATTTGGGGCGGCAAGTCCTGAGCTGGAGATGGCAGCAAAGATCAGGAGTGATTTTGAGCAGGAACATTATATGCCTGTGGCTGATTACATGATGGGCTGCCGGGATCGGTTGGCAGGTTCCATCGTTGCAGTTTGTGTCAAGGAAACAAAGAAAGGTAAAGATAATATTTCCGAGAAAATAGATGCCGTGATCCTTAATCGTTTTCTGGCCCCTTTTTTTCTCATTGTCACGGTTTTTACCATCTATCAACTGTCCATCGTCCAGGGATATGAACTGACCAATTACTGGTGGCCGTATCTTTCCAAGGTCAGGGCTTTGATTGCCGGTATTCTCCCTGATGCCGGGATGCTCTATGATCCCTATATAAGATCCATGGGCTTGTGGATGGTGGACTCTACCAATGCCCTCTTGAATTATATCCCAATTTTCCTGATTCTCTTTGCCCTGATTGCCATTCTTGAGGATTCCGGGTACATGGCCCGTATTGCCTTTATTCTTGACAAGCTCTTTTACTCGTTCGGACTGCACGGACAATCTGTTCTTCCCTATGTTCTTGGCGGTGTTTTTGCCGGCGGCTGTGCTGTCCCCGGGGTTATGGCCGCCAAGGGTATTCCCGATGAACAATCCCGGATGGCGACCATCCTGACGGTTCCCTACATGAACTGTCTTGCCAAAATACCTTTTTATGTTCTTCTCGTTAGTGTCTTTTTTGTTGATTATAAATCCTGGGTAATGCTCTTCCTTTCCACCATAACTATTTTTGTCGCCCTGCTGGTGGCACGGCTGTTGACAGCTACAGTCCTGAAAACAAAAGAAACCGCACCTTTTGTCATGGAACTGCCTAACTATCATCCGCCTACACTTTTTGGGGTTGGCCAGCGGGCCATCGAGCGGACCTGGCAGTATATCAAAAAAGTCGTTACCATTGTTATTGCCGTATCTGTATGTGTTTTTACCCTGCTCCAGTTCCCTGGATTAAATGAGGAGCGAACCGGATATTATGAAGAAAAGATGAGCAAGGCTGTGGCAACTTTTTACAAAAAAATAGAGACAAATAAATATGCGGACAAGTTTCAGGATGAAGCAGGTCTGGTTGAACTGTTGAATCTGCAGAAAACTTTCAGGGCAGCCAGGCTTAATGTAAAAGGTGTAGAGGCATCCAGGGCTCTTGATGCCCGTTTTATTGAAAGAAGCCCCGACCTTTTTGTTTTTTTGAAGCCAGGAAAAAATAAAGATGCCAGGGTAATTAACAGAGCCCTCCGAACATTGGCTTCCGAGCGAAGAACGCTGCGCAGAGAGATCAAGGAAGAGCAGATTAAGTCAAGTTTTCTTGGCACCACAGGCCGCTCTCTTGAGCCGATAACCCAGTGGGCTGGTTTTGACTGGAAAATCAATGTGGCTATCCTTGCGTCGTTTGCCGCTCGTGAGTCAAGTGTGGCAACCATAGGTGCCTTGTATCAGAAGGGGGCCGAAGATCATTTAAGCCTTGAGGAGAGGATGGCAGCGGAAGTAGTCAACGGTGGTTTTACTCCGCTCCACGCCCTGGCGATAATGGTCTTCTTTGCCCTTTATCCGCCCTGTCTGGCGACGACAATCATGGTCAAGGTACAGACCGGTTCTTATAAATGGATGCTGTTTTCCATTTTCTTTCCCACGGTACTTGGTTTCATGGTGGCTTCGGTTATCTTTACCGGCGGCAGCTATCTGGGCTTAAGCGGTATAGAGATGATGGGTGTTTTTTATGTCTTTGTTGTTTTGCTTACGCTCATTGTTGGCTTAAGCAGTCACTGGCGGCGGAAGAAAAGAGCGGTGACATATAATCTGCCGAATCTGGCGGCTGATAATAAGTAACCCGGTCGGCAGATGTAAAGAATCTACACTGTAGG